>DASZTW010000001.1 GCA_035547835.1 Acidimicrobiales bacterium | reverse complement strand
GTGCATGCCGGGTGACAACACGGAGATGACCGTGGAGTTGATCCACCCGATCGCGATGGACGAGGGGCTTCGTTTCGCGATCCGCGAGGGTGGCCGCACGGTCGGCGCCGGCCGCGTCACCAAGATCATCAACTAGTCAGGCAGGACCATGGCAGACGCGAAGCAGAAGATCCGGATCCGGCTCAAGGCCTACGACCACGAGATCATCGACCAGTCGACGAAGAAGATCGTGGAGACGGTGCTGCGCACGCAGGCCACCGTCCGAGGCCCGGTGCCGCTGCCGACGGAGCACCACCGCTACACGGTGATCCGTTCCCCGCACAAGGACAAGGACTCACGCGAGCACTTCGAGATGCGGGTGCACAAGCGTCTGCTCGACATCCTCGACCCGTCGCCCAAGACGGTGGACTCCCTCCAGCGCCTCGAGGTGCCGGCGGGCGTCGACATCGAGATCAAGATCCAGTCGGCCTGAGCTCCCAGAGCCGTTCGGCCTCGTCACGAGGGCGCCCTGCGGGGCGCCTTCGTCGCGTCGAGCCCGGCGCCAGAGCCGCGCGTTACGGTCGATGCTCGGCCGAGTCAGGAGGGTGTGATGCGCGGTGTGCGATCGGTCGCGGTCTTGGCGGTGGCGGTTGCGTTGATGGTGGTCGCCGGCTGCGGCAGCGGCGGCTCCACGCGCGCATCGTCGAGCTCGACGTCCGTGTCGCCGAGCGCTCCGCACGATTGGGCCAGCGTCCACATCGTGGCGATCACCCACAACGGTGGTGAGGACGAGTTTCCCTCCGACACGCTCTACGCGCTCCAGCAGGCACACGATCTCGGCATGCAGGTGCTCGACGTCGACTTGCAGGAGAGCAAGGACGGCCAACCGGTGCTGACGCACAACGACACCCTCGACGCGCGGACCAGCGGTCACGGCCCAGTGGCCAACCTGACCGCCGAGCAGTTGGGGCAGCTCGACGCGGCCTACTGGTTCGTGCCCGGCTGCGGGAACTGTTCCGGCAAACCGGCGAGCGCGTACCCGTACCGAGGCGTGCGGACCGGGACCAGACCGTTGCCGGCGGGCGCCAAGCGTCGTGCCGACTTCGGTGTCCCCACGCTGCGCCAGGTGTTCGAACGCTTCCCCGACAGCGTGATCGACATCGAGCTGAAGCCGCAGTCGCAGACCGCGACCACCGTCGCCGCGCTGATCCACGAGTTCCATCGCGAGAAGCGCACGATCGTCGCCTCGTTCGACGACGACCAGATCGCCGAGTTCCAGAAGTTGGCGCCGACGGTGGCGACGTCGCCGGGCCAGAAGGCCACGACGGCCTTCTTCTTGGGCAAGCCGCTGCCGGCCGGTTTCAAAGTGATCCAGATCCCGTACAAGTACGAGCTGTCGGGACAGCAGGTCACCGTGCTCACACCGGCGTTCGTGCAACGGGCCCACCAAGAGGGCCTTGCGGTGTGGGTGTGGGACGAGGGTGGCACGCCTGGCGCAGCGCTGTACCGCGAGCTCGTCGCCCTCCACCCTGACGGCATCTTGGGTGCCAAGCCTGGCGACTTGCTCCACGTCCTGCGCGCGACCGGCACCTTGTGGAACGGCAAGAGCTGACGGAGCCTGCGAGCTGGCACGCAACGGGGTTCCTGCCGGGCGTGGGTGGCGCCGTTCGCTGCGTTGCTTCCCGATCGTGACGGCGCGGTCGGTGCTCGGGGTCACGAGGCGCGAACCTCGACTTGGACGCCCCCGACCTGCACCGCTAGTGTTTCCTCCTCGTGCGTGTGGGCCCGCTGCGCCGGCCCGGACGTGAAGCTCCGCAACTGACGTCTGCGACGGCCTGGGTTCAGGTACCCCGCAGCACAACCGAGATGACGCTCCGCCGGGCCTGCCCGAGCGGAGCGTCCGCGTGAACGGCGAGTCCGTTCCTCCGCGAGAAGAAGAGGCAGCAGCCCCATGGCAACCAAGGCATTTGTCGGCGAGAAAGTCGGCATGACACAGGTCTGGGACGACCAGAACCGGGTCATCCCGGTCACGGTCGTCCAGGTCGCGCCCTGCCGTGTCGTCCAGATCAAGACGCCGGAGACCGACGGTTACAGCGCCCTGCAGGTCACGTACGGCCATCGCAAGGCCAGCAAGCTGAACAAGCCGCAGCTCGGCCACTTCGCCAAGGCCGACGTCGACCCCGGCGCCCGTGTCGTCGAACTTCGTCTCGACGACGTGTCGGAGTACACGGTCGGCCAGGAGATCAAGATCGACTCCGTGCTCGAGGCGGGCGACCTGGTCGACGTCATCGGCGTCAGCCGAGGCAAGGGCTTTGCCGGCGGCATGAAGCGCCACGGCTTCTCTGGTCAAAAGGCCAGTCACGGTGCGCACCGCATCCACCGTGCGCCCGGCGCCATCGGTGCCTGCGCCACGCCAGCCCGTGTGTTCAAGGGCCAGCGGATGGCCGGTCGCATGGGCGGCGAGAAGGTCACCACGATGAACCTCACGGTCGTCGAGGCCGACGGCGAGCGGGATCTCCTCCTGGTGAAAGGTGCGGTCCCGGGGCCCAAAGGTGGCCTCGTGTTGATCCGCGACGCAGCGAAGGGTGGCAGCCGATGAGCTCGGTCGACGTCGTGTCCGTCTCCGGCAAGAAGTCGGGCTCGGTGGAGCTCGACGATGGCGTGTTCGGCGTGCAGGTCAACGTGCCGCTCATGCACCAGGTGGTCACCGCTCAGCTGGCTGCCAAGCGCCGCGGCACCCAGAGCACCAAGACCCGCGCCGAAGTGCGCGGTGGTGGTGCCAAGCCCTGGAAGCAAAAGGGCACCGGTCGCGCCCGGCAAGGCTCGATCCGGGCACCGCAGTGGCGGGGCGGCGGCGTGGCGCTCGGTCCCAAACCCCGCGATTACGCCCAGCGCACCCCCAAGAAGATGATCCGCGCCGCCCTGCGGTGCGCCTTGTCCGACCGGGCAGCCGACAACAAGGTCATCGTGGTCGACGAGTGGGGTTGGGACGAGCCCAGGACCAAGCAGGCCCGCATCGCGCTCGAGCAGCTCGGCGTGACCGGGCGGGCGTTGGTGGTGCTGCGCCGCGACGAGGTCACCGCAGCCAAGAGCTTTCGCAACCTGCCGGGCGTGCACCTGGTCGAGCCGGGTGAGCTCAATGCGTACGACGTGCTGGTGTCGGACTACGTGGTGTTCACCAAGGCCACGCTGCCGAGCTCGGCGCCTGCCGAGCACGCCGGGCCGACCAAGACCACGGTCGAGGTCACCCCGACGCCGAAGGCGGCCGAGTCGAAGGTTGACGGCGACGCGGCCGACGCCGACACCCCTGACGATGCCGACACCGAGGAAGGGGGTGCCGAGTGAGGAACCCGCACGATGTCATCCTCCGCCCGGTGGTGAGCGAGAAGTCCTACGGGCTGCTCGACGCCAACGTGTACACGTTCTTGGTCCACCCGAGCGCCAGCAAGCCCGAGATCCACGACGCGGTCGAGCACATCTTCGGCGTGAAGGTCGCCAAGGTGAACACGCTCAACCGCAAGGGCAAGGCCCGTCGCAACCGGCGGACCGGCAAGCTCGGCAAGCGTCCTGACACCAAGCGAGCGCTGGTCACGCTCGCCGAGGGCCACAAGATCGACCTGTTCGAGGGATAGTCCGATGGCCATCCGCAAGCGCAAGCCCACCAGCCCCGGTCGCCGTTTCCAGACCGTCTCCGACTTCTCGGAGATCACCACCACCAAGCCCGAGAAGTCACTGCTCGAGCCCAAGCACGGCACCGGTGGCCGCAACAGCCAGGGCCGCAAGACGTCGCGCCACCGCGGCGGCGGCCACAAGCAGCAGTACCGCCGGGTCGACTTCCGTCGCAACAAGGACGGCGTGCCGGCCAAGGTCGCCTCGATCGAGTACGACCCGAACCGCACGTGCCGGATCGCGCTGCTGCACTACGTCGACGGCGCCAAGTCGTACATCCTCGCCCCCCGCGGGCTGAAGGTCGGCGATCGGGTGCAGAGCGGCCAGGGTGCCGACATCCGACCCGGCAACGCGCTGCCGATGCGCTACATCCCCGTGGGTACGGTCGTTCACAACGTGGAGCTCCGCCCGGGCGGCGGCGGCAAGATGGGTCGGTCCGCCGGTACGGCGATCCAGCTCGTCGCCAAGGAAGGCGTGTACGCGACGCTGCGCCTCCCGAGCTCCGAGATGCGCCGCGTCCCGATCGACTGCCGGGCCACGGTCGGCGAGGTCGGCAACTCCGAGCACGAGCTCGTGAAGATCGGCAAGGCCGGCCGCAACCGCTGGAAGGGCGTGCGCCCCCAGACTCGCGGTGTGGCCATGAACCCCGTCGACCACCCGCTCGGCGGTGGTGAGGGCAAGACCTCCGGTGGCCGGCCACCTGTGTCGCCCTGGGGCAAGCCCGAGGGTCGCACCCGCAACAAGAAGAAGCCGTCTCAGCAACTCATCGTCCGCCGGCGCCGCGGCCGCGGCCAGCGGAGGTAGGTCTCATGCCACGTTCATTGAAGAAGGGCCCGTTCGTCGACGACCACCTGCTGAAGAAGGTCGACGATCTCAACAGCAAGGGCGAGAAGCGGGTCATCAAGACCTGGTCGCGCCGGTCCACGATCATCCCCGACATGGTCGGTCACACCGTTGCCGTCCACGACGGCCGCAAACACGTGCCGGTGTACGTGACCGAGTCGATGGTCGGCCACAAGCTGGGCGAGTTCGCCCCGACCCGCACGTTCAAGTACCACGCGGGCCAAGAGAAGCAGGTCAGGGGGCGGCGCTGATGGCCTTCGGTGTGAAGACCAACGAGCGTCCCGGCACGCGCGCCTCGGTGCACCACGTGCGGGTGTCGGCCTACAAGGCGCGCGAGGTCCTGAACCTCATCCGCGGCAAGCACGTGAACGAGGCCGACGCGATCCTCTCGCTCACCGAGCGCGGCGTCGCCCCGATCATCCGCAAAGTGCTCAACTCGGCCGTCGCCAACGCCCAGAACAACGACGACCAGGACCCCGAGACCCTGTACGTGTCGGCCTGCTACGCCGATGAAGGTCCCACCATGAAGCGGTGGCGGCCGCGTGCGCGCGGGCGGGCCACCCGCATCCGCAAGCGCACCTGCCACATCACGGTGATCGTCAGCCGCATGTCGGACGACGACCTGCGGATCCGCGCCGACCGCGAGACCGCGCGGACGGCCCGGGGTGGCACCAGCCGCCGCAGCGCCGCCAGCGCGGCCGAGGCACGCCGTCGTCGTGTCGCCGGCAGCCGTCGTCGTCGTGGCGAGACGCACGACCACGACCACGACCACGATCACGAAGCGGACACGGACGAGGCCGATGCCGACGCCGAGGTCGTCGAGGAGGCGGCCGACGTCGCCACCGCGGAGGAGGCCGTGACCGACGAGACCTCCGGCGCGGCGACCGAAGAAGCCACCGCCGAAGAAGCCACCGCTGAAGTAGAAGAAGAGGCCCCATCCGCCGAGGCCTCCGGCGCCGACGAGGCCGGCGCTGACGAGCAGGCGGATGAGCCGCAAGAAGGGGCCGAAGACTGATGGGCCAGAAGGTCAACCCGTACGGGTTCCGCCTCGGCGTCACCACCGACTGGAAGTCTCGGTGGTTCGCTGATCGTGACGAGTACGCCCGCTACATCATCGAAGACTCGACCATCCGATCGCGGATCATGGGCGACCTGCCGCATGCCGCGATCAGCCGCATCGAGGTCGAGCGCACCCGCGACCGTGTGCGGGTCGACGTCCACACCGCTCGACCGGGCATCGTCATCGGTCGGCGCGGGTCGGAAGCCGACCGCCTGCGTGCCGAGCTCGCCAAGATCACCGGCAACAACCGGGTGCAGCTCAACATCCAGGAGATCAAGCAGCCCGAGCTCGACGCGGCGTTGATCGCCCAGGGCGTGGCCGACCAACTCGTCAACCGCATCGCGTTCCGCCGCGCCATGAAGCGCGCCGTGCAAAACGCCCAGAAGGCCGGCGCGCTCGGCATCCGCGTGCAGTGCTCGGGCCGCCTCGGCGGCGCCGAGATGAGCCGCACGGAGTGGTACCGCGAAGGCCGCGTGCCGCTGCACACCTTGCGAGCCGACATCGACTACGGGTTCCGCGAGGCACGCACCACCGCCGGTCGCATCGGCGTGAAGGTGTGGATCTACAAGGGCGAGATCCTTCCGTACAAGAGCACCGCCGAGGACAAGATCGCCCGCGAAGCGGCCATGGCCGTGGGCGAGACGTCGGGAGCCGAACGCCCGAAGCAGGTCGTGTCGTCGTCGGCTGCTCGTCGCCGGCCCGCCGCTGCCGAGGCCGTCGACGCCGCCGCAGTCGGCGAAGCCGAGTCCGAGGCCACGCCGTTGCTCAAGGAGGCCGACCCCGAGCTCGAGCGCCTTCTCGCCGAGGAGGAGGAGATCGAGCGCTCCACCCGCGAGCACCACGAGACCCCCCACTTCCGTCCCGGGGATGGTGATTGATGTCGCGCTTGCCAGCGGAACTCGCCTCGTCGGTCGCTCGTCTGGGCGCTTTGGAGGTCATCTCATGTTGATGCCACGCAAGACTGCGCACCGGAAGCACCACCGCGGGCGCCTCAAGGGCGTCACCAAAGGCGGGAGCGAAGTCGTGTTCGGCGACTACGGGATCGTCGCGCTTGAACCGGGCTGGCTGACGGCCCGTCAGATCGAGGCCGCCCGTATCGCCATGACCCGTCACATCAAGCGTGGCGGCAAGGTCTGGATCACGGTCTTCCCCGACAAGCCGGTCACCGCCAAGCCGGCCGAGACCCGCATGGGCTCCGGCAAGGGCAACCCCGAGCGGTGGGTGGCGCCGGTTCGTCCGGGTCGCGTGCTGTTCGAGCTGTCGTACCACGACCCCGAGATCGCCCGGGCCGCGCTCGAGCGTGCGATCCAGAAGCTGCCCATCAAGGCCAAGTTCGTCACCCGGACGGAGGGCGTGTGATGGCCCGCAAGACCGACATCCGCGAGCTGCCCGACGGCGAGCTGCTCGACGCGCTCGACGAGGCGAAGAAGGAGCTGTTCAACCTGCGGTTCCAGCTCGCCACCGGCCAACTCGACAACACGGCCCGCATGGGCGACGCCCGCCGCCACGTGGCGCGGGTCAAGACCGAGCTGCGTGCTCGCGAGATCGCGGCGCACGAAGCATTGGTCGACGAGAGGGAGAACGCCTGATGGCCACCGAGAACGCGGCCGGCGTCGAGCGCAACGCACGCAAGGTGCGTGAAGGGCTCGTCCGGTCCAACGCCATGGACAAGACCGCTGTGGTCGAGGTCGTCACTCGCAAGCCGCACCGCCAGTACGGCAAGACGATGGCCCGCACCGCGACGCTCTACGTGCACGACGAGGAGAACCAACTCAACGTCGGCGACCGGGTTCGCGTGGCCGAGACCCGTCCGCTGTCGAAGCTGAAGCGCTGGCGCCTGCTCGAAGTGCTGGAAAGGGCGAAGTGACCCCATGATCCAGCAAGAGACGCGACTGAAGGTCGCAGACAACTCGGGTGCCGCCACGAGCCGTGCGCGGCTCGTGCAACAAGCATCGTTGGGGTTGATCCGATGATCCAGCAAGAGACGCGACTGAAGGTCGCAGACAACTCGGGTGCCAAGGAAGTCTTGTGCATCAAGGTGCTGGGGGGCTCCAAGCGGCGCTACGCCTCGATCGGTGACGTCTTCGTGGCCACCGTGAAGGACGCCATTCCCGGCGCCGCGGTCAAGCGGGGCGAGGTCGTCCGGTGCGTCGTCGTGCGCACCAAGAAGGAGAAGCGTCGCCCCGACGGCTCGTACATCCGGTTCGACGAGAACGCGGCGGTGCTCATCAACGAGCAGCAACAGCCGCGAGGCACCCGCATCTTCGGTCCCGTCGGCCGGGAGCTGCGCGACAAGCGGTTCATGCGCATCGTCTCGCTCGCGCCGGAGGTGTTGTGATGTCCGGTCTCAAGATCCGCAAGGGTGACCGCGTCCAGGTCCTCACGGGTAAGGACAAGGGCAAAGAAGGCGTCGTGTCGCGGGTGATCCCCGAGCGCAATCGGGTGATCGTCGACGGCATCAACGTCGCCCGCCGTCACCAAAAGGCCCGGAACATGAACGAGCCGGGCGGCATCATCGACAAGGACATGCCGATCCACGTCTCCAACTTGGCGCTGATCAGCCCCAAAGACGGTCGGCCAACCCGGGTCGGCTACAAGATCAACGACGACGGCACCAAGGTGCGCGTCTGTCGCCGCACAGGAGCTGAGCTCTGATGGCTGACACCGCGACGCTGCCGCGCTTCAAGCAGCGCTACCAAGATGAGATCCGCACCAAGCTCAGAGAAGAGCTGGGCCTGGGCAACATTATGGAAGTGCCCCGGTTCGAGAAGGTCGTGATCAACATGGGCGTCGGGGCGGCGCTGCAGCAGCAGTCGCTGCTCGACGGCGCGGTCGCCGATCTCACGGTGATCAGCGGCCAAAAGCCCGTGGTCACCCGGGCCAAGAAGTCGATCGCTGGTTTCAAGCTCCGCGAAGGCAACGCGATCGGCGCCAAGGTCACCTTGCGAGGCGACCGGATGTGGGAGTTCCTCGACCGGCTGATCACGTTGGCGATCCCGCGGGTGCGTGACTTCCGCGGCCTGCCCGCCGACAGCTTCGACGGCCGGGGCAACTACACGTTCGGTGTCACCGAGCAACTCATCTTCCCGGAGATCGATTACGACAAGGTCGACACGATCCGAGGGATGGACATCACCATCGTCACCACGGCACGCACCAACGCCGAAGGCCGCGCCCTGCTGGCCGCGTTCGGCTTCCCGTTCAAGCGCGAGGGGCAGTAATGGCCAAGAAGGCGCTCATCCAAAAGCAACAGCGCACCCCCAAGTTCAAGGTCCGCGGCTACACGCGGTGCCGTCGCTGCGGTCGGCCGCGCGCCGTGTTCCGCAAGTTCATGTTGTGCCGCGTCTGTCTTCGCGAGCTCGTCCACGCCGGTGAGGTCCCCGGCGTGACCAAGGGAAGCTGACGGGGAGGTTCGACGCAATGACCATGACCGACCCCATCGCCGACATGCTGACTCGGATCCGCAACGCCAACCAGGCGATGCACGACGACGTCCGCATGCCGTCCTCCAAACTCAAGGAGGCGCTCGCCGCCATCTTGTTGAAGGAGGGCTACATCGCCGGCTTCGAGGTGACCGACGACCCGAAGGGACCCGGTCGCACGTTGACGGTGACGATGAAGTACTCGTCGGACCGTGAGCGCACGATCTCCGGTCTCCGGCGCGTGTCGAAGCCGGGCCTGCGTGTGTACTCGGCCGCCCAGAAGGTGCCCCGCGTCGTCGGGGGCCTCGGCGTGGCCATCGTCTCGACCAGCCAGGGGCTCATGACCGACCGCGACGCCCGCAAGCGTCGCGTCGGCGGCGAGATCCTGTGCTTCGTGTGGTGATCTGCGATGTCGCGAATCGGTAAAGCCCCCATCCCCGTCCCGAGCGGCGTCGACGTCACCGTCGCCGACCAGCGGATCACCGTGAAGGGCCCGAAGGGCACGCTCGAGCGCCCGATCCCGGGCGCCATCACGGTGCGCCAGGACGCCGACACGCTGTTGGTCGAACGTCCCGACGACGAGCGCGAGAACCGCGCGCTCCACGGGCTCGTCCGCTCGCTGGTGAACAACATGGTCGTCGGCGTCACCGAGGGCTACACCAAGGAGCTCGAGATCGTCGGCGTCGGTTACCGCGCCACGGCACAGGGCCCCACCAAGCTGGACTTGGCTCTGGGCTACAGCCACCCGGTCGTCTTCGAGGCGCCCGACGGCATCACGTTCGAGGTCCCGGCGCCGAACCGCCTGTCGGTCAAGGGGATCGACAAGGAGGTCGTCGGCCAGGTGGCCGCCAACATCCGAGCCCTCCGCAAGCCCGAGCCGTACAAGGGCAAGGGCATCCGGTACGCCGGCGAGCGGATCATCCGCAAGGCCGGCAAGGCCGCGAAGTGATCGACAGGAGCTTCACGTGAGCACTTCGAAGCAGCGCCGCGACGCACGAGTGCGTCGCCACAATCGAGTCCGCAAGCAGGTGGTGGGCACCGCCCAGCGCCCACGCCTCGCGGTGTTCCGTTCCGACAACCACCTCGTGGCGCAAGTCATCGACGACACGCAGGGCGCCACGCTCGCGGCCGCGTCGACCCACGAGGCGAGCTTCCGCTCCGGCGGGCACACCGGCAATGTCGCCAGCGCCACCAAGGTGGGCCAGCTGCTCGCCGAGCGTGCCAAGGCCGCCGGGGTCACCTCGGTCGTGTTCGACCGGGGCGGGTTCCTCTACCACGGCCGGGTCGCGGCGCTGGCTGACGCCGCCCGCGAAGCCGGACTGGAGTTCTGATGCCTTTCAACGACGTGCAGTTGCGCGACTCCCGGGTCATCAACATCAACCGGGTCGCCAAGGTGGTCAAAGGTGGCCGCCGGTTCTCGTTCACCGCGCTGGTGGTGATCGGCGATGGCGCCGGCCACGTCGGCCTCGGTTACGGCAAGGCCAAGGAAGTCCCGCTGGCCATCCAAAAGGGCACCGAAGAGGCCAAGAAGAACTTGTTCGCGGTCCCGCTCGCGAGCGGCACCATCACGCACCCGGTCATCGGTCAGACCGGTGCGGGCCGCGTGCTGCTCAAGCCCGCTGCTCCTGGTACCGGCGTGATCGCCGGTGGCGCTGCCCGGGCGATCCTCGAAGAGGCCGGCATCTCCGACGTGCTGTGCAAGTCGCTCGGCTCGTCCAACCACATCAACGTCGCGCGGGCCACGATCGCCGGGTTGCAGAGCCTGAAGCGTCCCGATGTGGTCGCGCGCCTGCGCGGTTTGTCGCCAGAGGAGTTCGTCCCCAAGGGGCTGCTCGAGGCGTACAAGGAGTCCGAGCGCGGTCCGGTCGAGTTCGAAGAGGTCAAGTGATGGCCGAACTCAAGGTCACCCAGACCCGGTCTGCCATCGGCACCAAGCCGAAGCAGCGCGGCACCCTCCGTGCGCTCGGCCTGGGTCGTATCGGCAAGACCAACGTCCTTCCCGACCGCCCCGAGATCCGCGGCATGCTGGCCAAGGTCCCGCACCTGGTCACCGTCGAAGAGGCATCGCAGTCATGAAGATCCACGACCTGAAGCCAGCTCCCGGCTCCAACACCCGCCGCAAGCGCGTCGGTCGCGGCATCGGCGGCAAGGGCGGTAAGACCGCCGGCCGTGGCACCAAGGGTCAGCGCGCCCGCGGCTCGGTCGCGCTCGGCTTCGAGGGTGGTCAGATGCCGCTGCACCGCCGCGTGCCGAAGCTCAAGGGCTTCAAGAACCCGTTCCGGGTCGAGTACCAAGGGGTGAACCTCGACGTGCTCGACGCGACGGGTCTCACGGATGTGACCCCTGGCGACCTCCACGCCAAGGGCCTGGTCCACAAAGGCGCCCTCGTCAAGGTGCTCGGCCGCGGCGAGATCACCCGCGCGGTGCACGTGAAGGCCCACGCCTTCTCCAAGTCGGCTGAAGCGGCGATCACGGCGGCCGGCGGTAGCGTCGAGACGCTGCCCTTGCCGTTCGGTGGTGGCCGCCCGCCGGCCAAGGGGAACCACCTCACCAACCGCTGATCCGTTGGTCCCGCCCGGTTCCGGTCATCTGCTCAGGAGCAGACCGTGCTGTCGAGTCTGAAGAACATGTTCAAGGTCCCCGATCTGCGGGGCAAGATCCTGTTCACCCTGTTCATCTTGCTGCTGTACCGGTTCGGCAGCCACTTGCCGGTACCGGGCATCGACATCAACGTCATCCAGCAGATCCAGAAGGAAACCGAGCACGGCGGCGGCGCGCTGCAGTTCGTGCAGCTCTTCTCTGGCAGCGCCATCACCGGGTTCGCGGTGTTCGCGCTCGGGATCATGCCGTACATCACCGCGTCGATCATCTTGCAGGTGCTCACGGTGGTGATCCCCAAGCTCGAGGAGTGGCAACAGCAGGGCGCGATCGGCCAGCGCAAGATCACGCAGTGGACCCGCTATGTCACGCTGGGCATCTCGGTCCTGCAGGGTGTCGGTCTCACCTTCCTGTTCCACAGCGGCGGTAGCGCATTCTTCGGGCCGGGGAACCAGACGGGTCATGACTTGTTCGGACCCGGCAACTTCACCGCGCCGCGCATCTTGTTGTGCGTGCTCAGCCTCACGGCCGGGGCGATGTTGCTGATGTGGATGGGCGAGCTCGTCACCCAGCGCGGCGTGGGCAACGGCATGTCGCTCATCATCTTTTGCGCGGTCGCCAGCCGGATCCCGTCCGACTTCGGCACGGTCAAGGCCGAAAAGGGCCTCACCACGATGTTCCTCGTGGCGGTGCTGTTCACCGCGATGATGGTCGCGATCGTGTTCGTGCAGAACGGCCAGCGACGAATACCCGTCAACTTCGCGAAGCGCGTGGTCGGCCGGCGAATGTACGGCGGCCAGAGCACGTACATCCCGCTGCGCGTCGACTCGTCCGGCGTGATCGCCATCATCTTCGCCAGCGCGGTGTTGTACCTGCCGGTGATGATCAGCCAAGCCGTGCCGGTGAAGGCAGGGCAGAAGGGCTGGGGATACGAGGTCCAACGCTTCGTGAACAAGTACCTGGTGTCGCCCACCAGCCTGTTGTACATCGCGATCTACGCCGTGCTGATCGTGGGCTTCTGTTACTTCTACAACGCGATCCAGTTCGACCCGCATCAGCAGGCCGACAACATCCGCAAGCAGGGTGGGTTCATCCCCGGGATCCGGCCGGGCCCGCAAACCGAGCGGCACCTGTCGAAGATCCTCAACCGCATCACGTTGCCGGGTGCGTTGTTCACCGCGGTGATCGCGCTGGTGCCCGCCTACTTCCTCGGGCGAACGTTGTCCGGTGGGTCGGGCGCGGCGATGGGCTTCTTCGGGATCTCGGTGTTGATCATGGTCGAAGTTGCACTCGAGACGGTCAAGCAGATCGACTCACACCTCATGATGCGCAACTACGAGGGCTTCTTGAAGTCGTGAACCCGGCGGCAACTTCTCGAAGGCGGGTTGGATGACGCGCGGCGTGAAGCTCGTCATGCTCGGCCGTCAGGGCGCCGGCAAGGGCACTCAGTGCGTGCGCTTGTCGCGCCACTACGTGGTGCCGCACGTCTCGACCGGCGACATGCTCCGAGCCGCCGTCAAGGAGGGCAGCCCCCTCGGTTTGAAGGCCAAGGAGTACATGGACGCCGGTGACCTGTTGCCCGACGACCTCGTGGTGCAGATCATCGACGGCTTCCTCAACACGTCGAACACCACGCAACGGGGCTTCATCCTCGACGGGTTCCCCCGCACCGTGGCGCAGGCCGGCGAGCTGCGCCGGATCGTCGAGGGGCGCGGCGGGCTCGACCTGGTCGTCAACCTCGAGGTGCCGACCGACGTCGTGTTGGACCGGCTCGCCAGTCGGCGGGTGTGCACCGACTGCGGCGCCAACTACTCCACGTCCGAGCCGCCCAAGAACGGCTGGGTGTGCGACGACTGCGGCGGCGATGTCGTGCAGCGCGACGACGACACCGAAGAAGCGATCTCCCGTCGCTTGGCGCTGTACGAGAAGGAGACGGCGCCGCTGGTCGACTGGTACCGCGACGCAGGCCTGCTGGCCGAGATCGACGGGCTGGGCGACGCGGCCGAGGTCACCGAACGGGTCGTGGCCGCCATCGAAGACCGCATGGGCCGGTCGCCGGCCTGATGGGCGGCGCTGCCCGCCGTCGCCGCGACGAGGTCGCCAAGATGCGGGTGGCCGGCCGTGTCGTGGCCGAGATGCACGAGCGGACGCGGGCGGCGCTGCGGCCCGGTGTCACCACCGCCGATCTCGACCAAGTGGCGCGCGAAGTGCTGGAGCGACGTGGCGCGCAGTCGAACTTCCTCGGCTACCACGGCTTTCCCGCGGTGATCTGCACATCGGTGAACGACGTCATCGTGCACGGGATCCCCGGCGAGCGGCGCCTCGAGGAAGGCGATCTCGTGTCGGTCGATTGCGGCGCGATCGTCGACGGTTGGCATGGCGACGCCGCATACACCGCGGGGGTGGGTGAGCTGCGTGCGGAGGACCGACGCATGATCGACACCGCGGAGGCGGCGCTGGCTGCCGGCGTTGCTGAGCTGGTCGACGGTCACCGCCTGGGGGATCTCGGCAACGCGGTGGAGCGGGTCATCGAGGGGGCCGGCTATGGGCTGGTGGCCGAGTACACCGGCCATGCGATCGGTCGTGCGATGCATGAATCGCCGTCGGTGCCGAACTGGGGGGAGCCGGGGAGCGGCCCCCGGATCCGGGTCGGCAACGTCTACGCGATCGAGCCGATGCTCACTGCGGGGTCCCCCGACAGCCAGGTGCTCGACGACGGCTGGACCGTCGTCACGCTCGACGGTGGCCGCGCGGTCCACGTCGAACACACCGTCGCCGTCACCGGCGACGGCCCCGAGATCCTCACCCTCCCGTAGACCGCCGAGCACCCCGCGCCCAACCCCCTTTCGCGCCTGGATTCCGACCGTGACGGTGGGTTTCTGCGCGCAGAACGCTCAGGGCCGTGTGCGCGCGGAACGGCTGGTTGGGCGGACTTGGAAGGGTGGGGGCGTCGCGATAGCATGATCCGTCGGCCCTCGCAGGGATGGACCGTCGCGGTCCGCCCGCGAGCGCACCTTTTGTTCGTTCGTCCAGGAGTAGCACGCTGCCCAAGCCCAAAGAAGACGCAATCGTCCTCGAAGGGACGGTCATCGAGCCGCTGCCGAACGCCATGTTTCGGGTCGAGCTCGAGAACGGGCACAAGGTGCTCGCGCACATCTCCGGGAAGATGCGGATGCACTACATCAGGATCCTCCCCGGCGACCGGGTGCAGGTCGAGCTCACGCCCTACGACCTGTCCCGCGGCCGCATCACGTATCGCTACAAATGATCCTCCAACGCTGAAGGCCTGACATGAAGGTTCGTCCGAGCGTCAAGAAAATCTGTGACAAGTGCAAGGTCATCCGTCGCCACGGCCGCGTGATGGTCATCTGCGACAACCCTCGCCACAAGCAGCGGCAGGGCTGATGAACACCCAGGAGCTGAGGTAACCATGGCCCGTATCGCCGGCGTCGACCTCCCCCGCGAGAAGCGGTTGGAGATCGCCCTCACCTACATCTTCGGCATCGGGCGCACCACCGCGCAGCAGGTGTGCGAAGCCACCGGGATCGACCCGGGCACCCGCACGCGCGACCTCACCGACGAAGAGGTCAACCGCATCCGCAACTGGATCGACCAGAACATCAAGGTCGAAGGTGACCTCAAGCGCGACATCCAGCAGGACATCAAGCGCAAGATGGAGATCGGCTGCTACCAGGGCCTGCGGCACCGCAAAGGCCTCCCGGTCCACGGACAGCGCACTCACACCAACGCACGCACTCGTAAGGGCCCGAAGCGCACTGTGGCCGGCAAGAAGAAGGTGACCCGCAAGTAATGGCAAAGCCAAAGCCCGGGGGCCGGCGTCCCCGCAAGCGTGAACGGAAGAACGTCAACTACGGCGTCGCTCACATCAAGAGCTCGTTCAACAACACCATCGTCAGCTTCACCGACCAGGACGGCAATGTGCTGTCGTGGGCCTCGTCGGGCAACGTGGGCTTCAAGGGCTCGCGCAAGTCCACCCCGTATGCCGCGCAGATGGCTGCGGAGACGGCCGCCCGCCGCGCCATGGAGCACGGGGTGCGCAAGGTCGACGTCGTGGTGAAGGGCCCCGGCTCCGGCCGCGAGACCGCCATCCGATCGATCCAGACGACCGGTATCGAGATCACCGGCATCAAGGACGTCACCCCGGTTCCCCACAACGGCTGCCGTCAGCCGAAGCGGCGTCGGGTCTGAGGAGGCGACGACATGGCTCGATACACCGGTCCGGTCTGCCGTCTCTGTCGACGGGAGCGCATGAAGCTCTTCTTGAAGGGCGCCAAGTGCGAGACGATGAAGTGCGCCATCGAGCGGCGGCCATACCCGCCGGGTGAACATGGTCGTGCCCGCCAGCGCCAGGGCTCCGAGTACCTCCTCCAGCTCCGTGAGAAGCAAAAGGCACGTCGCATCTACGGCCTGGTCGAAAAGCAGTTCCGCAACTTGTACGAGGAAGCCAACCGGCGGCCCGGCGTCACCGGTGAGAACCTCCTGCAGATGCTCGAGCTGCGACTCGACAACGTGACGTTCCGCGCCGGTTGGGGTTCGAGCCGGGCCCAGGCCCGCCAGTTCGTCCGCCACGGTCACGTCAAAGTGAACGGCCGGCGGGTCAACATTCCGAGCTACCGCGTGCGCCAGGGCGACGTCGTGGAGCTCAACGACAAGGCCCGCGCCATGATCGTGGTGCGCCACAACCTCGACACGCTCGACCGCCAGACGCCGGGGTGGATCGAGCTCGGTGACGGTGGCATGAAGGCCACGGTCACCACCTTGCCGGCCCGCGACGCCATCGACGTCGCGGTGCGCGAACAGCTCATCGTCGAGCACTACAGCCGGTAGCCCGTCCTGACACCCGTCCCTGCCGCCCGCTCGCGGCGGGGCCCGATCCCTACTCCTGTTGCTCGAAAGTTCCTGAGGTAGCCATCCATGCTGGTCATCCAACGCCCGACGGTCGAACTGATCGGCGAGGAAGAAGGCAACCGCCAGCGGTTCGCAATCGGTCCGCTGGAGCCCGGCTTCGGTTACACGCTCGGCAACTCGTTGCGCCGCACGCTGCTGTCGTCGATCCCCGGCGCGGCCATCACCGAGATCCGCTTCGACGAGGCGCTCCACGAGTTCACGACGATCACCGGGGTCAAAGAAGACGTCACCGACATCATCTTGAACCTCAAGGACATCGTCTTGCGGTACACGGGTGACGAGCCGCTGACCGCACGCGTCGACGTGCGTGGTCCTGCCACGGTGACGGCGAACGACATCGAGTGGCCCGCCGATGTGGAGGTCGTCAACGGCGACGCTCACATCGCCGAGGTCAACAGCAAGGGCCGCCTGGCCGCCGACCTCACCGTGCAGCGGGGCCGGGGCTACGTGACCGCCGAGATCAACAAGAGCACGGCCACCATCGGTGTCATCCCGATCGATTCGATCTACGCGCCGGTCCGTCGGGTGGCCTACCAGGTCGAGCCCACCCGCGTGGAGCAGTCGACCGAGTACGACCGCCTCATCCTCGACATCGAGACCGACGGTTCGATCACGCCTCGTGACGCCCTCGCGTCGGCTGGCGACACGCTCACCAAGCTCATGGACTTGATCGCCACGATGAGCGACGAGCCCCAGGGCCTCGAGCTCGGCGAGACCTCCACCGTGGCCGCCGGCTCGCCCGACCTGGAGCTGCCGATCGAGGAGCTCGACTTGTCGGAGCGCCCCCGGAACTGCCTCAAGCGCGGTCAGGTCAACACGATCGGCGAGCTCCTCACCAAGACCCCCGAAGACCTTCTGGCGCTCACCAACTTCGGCCAGAAGTCGCTCGACGAGGTCATCGAGAAGCTCGACGCGCGCGGCCTGTCGCTGCGCGGCACCGGGAGGGAGTGACCATGCCCGCCACCCCGAAGAAGGGTCGCCGCTTCGGCGCCGACGCCGCGCACCAGCGGCTCATGATGGCGAACTTGGTCAGCTCCCTGGTCGCCGCCGAGGGGATCGTCACGACCGAAGCCAAGGCCAAGGCGTTGCGCCCGGTCGCCGAGAAGGTGATCACCAAGGCGAAAAAGGGCGGCCTGCACCGCCACCGCCAGATCGTGTCGTACCTCGGCGACAAAGAGGCAGCCCAGAAGCTGATCGAGGAGATCGGCCCACGCTATGCCGATCGCAACGGCGGCTACACGCGCATCTTGAAGTTGGGGCCGCGCCAGGGTGACAACGCACCCATGGCGCGCATCGAACTGGTCTGACGCCGCCGCGTCGGGGCGCGACGAACCGACCGCGGCCGCAGGGGCCGGGAGTACCCTGCGCTGCGATGCCGGTTGCCAATAGGACCACACCGTCCTGATGGACGCTCGGCATCTGTTTGCCATCGCATTGGCGGTGGCGTCCGCGCTCTCACTGGGCACAGCCGACGCGTTGCAGCTGCGCGAGGCCATCACCATTCCCGCCGACCAGGCGCTACGCCCCGGGCTCATCTGGCGCCTGATCCGGCGCAGCCGCTGGCTGTGGGGCGCGCTGTGCGACGCGGCGGGGTTCATCTTGTTGACCGTCGCCATCTGGCAGGGCTCGCTGGTGTTGGTCTACCCGCTGGTCACCTTGGCGCTGGTGTGGACGTTGGGCCTGCTGGCCGTATGGTTCCGCGATCCGCTCCAACGCCGCGAGTGGCTCGCGGTCGCGGCGGTCGCGGCCGGTGTCAGCTTGTTCGTGGCGACCACGGGTTCGCGCCACGAGCAGGTGAGCAATGCCAGCGGTGTGGGTTGGGTGACGCTCGCGGTGTGCGGCGCCGCCGTGCTCGCCGGCGCGGGCGCGGTGGCGCTGCGCTCCACCGGACGCCGCCGGGCGGTGCTCTTCGCCGTGGCCGGTGGGCTGGCCGAAGCGATCCTCGCAGCGCTCATGGCCGGCCTGAGCACCCGCTTCGACCTGGGTTTCAAGGCGGTGGTGACATCGTGGGAGGTGTACGCGGTGATCGGCGCGGGCGTGATCGACGTGCTCTACAAGCAGACCGCGTACCAGGCCGGCTATCCCACCATCACCTTGCCGATCATGCGGGTGATGGACCCTTTGCTGGCGGTCCTGTTCGGTTCGATGCTGTTCGACGAGCAAGCCTGGGCACACGGGGCGTCGTTCGCGCCCGCGTTGGTGGGTCTGGCGGCGATGAGCGCCGGGTTGATTCTGCTCGGACGCGAGCCGCGTCTCGCGGTGGACCGGTCGACCTGACGGCTGGGTCATCGCAGCGACCTCGACCGCGATCGGGTCGGCCTCGTTCGGCCATGCTGTTGGCGTGACGCTGTTCGACGTTGCCGCCGAGTCGCCCACGCCGCGCGCGCCACTGTCACGGGTGAGGTTGGTCGTTGCCTACGACGGCGGCGGGTTCCACGGGTTCGCGCGGAACCCGGGCGTCCGAACGGTCGCGGGGCTGCTGACTGACGTGCTCGAGAAGATCTTGCGCCATCGTGTCGAGCTCACTTGTGCGGGGCGCACCGACAAGGGCGTGCACGCGTGGGGTCAAGTCGTGACGTTCGACGCGTCGGCGGCGCACCTCGACCTCGCCGCGCTGGCTCGGTCCGTCAACGCGTTGTGCGGACCGGCCGTGGTGGTGCGGGACGCCGCGGTGGTACCGGCCGACTTCGATGCGCGGTTCTCGGCCGACAGCCGGCTGTACCGCTACCGGATCGTCAACCGGCCGGAGGCAGACCCGTTCCTGGCGGGCCGCGCCTGGCACGTCCCCGATCCGCTCGACGTGCGGGACATGGAGCTGGCTGGCGATCCGCTGATCGGTGAACACGACTTCTCGTCGTTTTGCCGGCGGCCGAAGCCGGGCCCCGACGGTGGCGACGTGTCGTTGCGTCGGCGGGTCCTGTCCGTGGCCTGGCACGACGAGGGTGACGGCCTGTTGCGATTCGAGATCGAAGCCACCGCGTTTTGCCACCAGATGGTCCGCTCGATCGTCGGGAGTCTGGTCGACACCGGCCTCGGGCGTCGCCGCGCCGGGGTGATGAAAGCGGTGCTCGAGGCCCGTGACCGGTCCGCCGCCGGCGCGGTGGCGCCACCTGACGGGCTGTACTTGTGGGCGGTCCGGTACGCGGGGTGGTCGTCGGATCGACCCTGACCGGCGACCGCCCACCGTGGCCGACCGCCGCGGCGGCGGGCGGTAGCGTGAGGGGCCGCCGAGAGGCACGGCCAAGTGCGGCCAAGCGGGCGACGGGTGGTGAGCGGTGCAACAGCGGGCGAGGTTCGTGGGCTGTCGGTGTCGCCGCGGCGTCGCGGGCACGCGCAGGTCGACTCCATGGAGGTGACCACCGAACTGTGGTGGTGGCCGGCTCTGCTGGGCCAGGCGGCGCTGGCCGGCGCGGTGGTGCTCGAACGCGCGACTCGCCGCCGCAGCCGCGGGTCGGTCGACGAGGAGATCGTGGCCGCGTCGTCCGTGAGTCTGTTGGCGATCGGAACCTGCTTGTTGGTGGTCCTCGGCGTTCCCCGCATCGGGATGGGCGACGGGCTCATGGCCATGGTGGCGGGCGCGCTGCTGTTCGCCCACGCGGTGCCGTACCGCCGGGCGCTCGACCTCGACGACGACGCGGTCGTCCAGCCGATGAGCCAGCTCGTGCCGGTGTTCGTCCTGGCGGGCGCGTGGGTGATCCTGCGCCAGCAACTTCCGCAGCACCAGGTGATCGGGTTCGTGGTGGTGTTCGCCGGGGCCGCGCTGTTCCTCCACGGCGAACTGCGCGGCGGCTGGACCGTCGACCAGAGGACCGCGGTGTTGATGATCGGGTCGAGCGCGCTGCTGGCTGCGGAGCTGGTCCTGCTCGGGCACGTCCTCACCCGGGCCTCGCTCACCGAAGTGCTGCCGCTGGTGGTGCTCGGCGCGGGGGTGGCCGGCGTGGTGACGTTCGCGGGGTCCTCGCGCGCCACGCAGGTCTTCACGGTTCTCGACCGCCGGACGTGGTTCCGGGTGGCCGTCGGCGCGCTGATGCTCGTGGCGGGCGAGGCGCTGCTGGTGCGCGCCTTGGCTCGGGGGCCGGTGGCGGCCGTTGCCGCCACGTCGGGCTTCGAAGCGCCGTTCCTGCTCGGCATCGGTGTGGTGGCCGCGCGGGTCGCTCCACGTCTGGGCGATCGAGGTCACGGCCGTCCCGCCGCGCCGACGTTGGTTGCGCGGGTGTGCGCGCTCGAGCTGCTGCTCGGCGGCTTGGTCCTCCTCGTCCGTTAGCCCCGCACCGCACCCCGCTCCGCCCCGGGTGCGCGACCCCCCGTCGTGCTGTGAGCAGCTGGCCACCTCCTGGGTGGTCAAGTGCTCACAGCAGCGGGGGTCTTGTCGTGGTCGGCGGGGGTCTTGTCGTGGTCGGCGGGGGGTCTTGTCGTGGTCAGCGGGGGACGAGGGCGGCGAGGCGGCGCCACTCGGCGCGGGGGAGCTCAGAACGATCGGCGCGGAGCACCTGGATGCACACGTGGTTCGCGCCGGCTGCTCGATGCTCGGCGATGCGGGCGGCGATCGTGTCCTCGTCGCCCCAGACCACCAGCGTGTCGACGAGTTCGTCCGATCCACCGTCGACGAGGTCCGATTCGTCGATCCCGTTGCGCAGCAGGTTGTTGCGGTAGTTCGGGAGCGCCAGGTAGCCCACCAGATGCGCGCGGGCGATCTGGCGAGCGACCTCGGGGTCACGCTCCAGCACCACTGGCTGCTCCGGGCAGACGAGCGCGTCGGGCCCGACCGCCGCACGCGTGCGGGCGGTGTTGTCGGGCGGCGCCAGGTACGGGTGCACGCCCGCGGCGCGCGCCGCGGCGAGCGCGAGCATCTTGGGGCCGAGCGCGGCGAGCACGCGGCCGTCGACGGGAACGGGCGGGTCGGCGGCGTCGAGGGCGTCGAGGTACTCGACCATGTGGCTGTAAGGGCGTTGGTACTTACCCGCCTCTTGCATGTCGATGAGCGCCGCGTGGCTGACGCCGATGCCGAGCAAGAGGCGCCCGGGTGCCGAGGCGTCGAGCTCGGCGCGGCGCGTGGCCACCTCGTCGGGGGTGTGCATCCACATGTTGAGGATCCCGGTCGCGACCACGGCGGTCGAGGTGGCCGCGAGGAGGTTCTGCAGCGACGCGAACACGTCGCCTCCCACGTCGGGGATCCACATGGCGGTGTAGCCGAGCTCCTCGAGCTCGGCGGCGGCGTCGGCGGCTTGGGCCGGGTCGCCGTACCGCAGCCCCCCGTCCCACACTCCGAGTCCTGCCAGGTCGTTCGTCATCGTGTCCGTGCTCCTCCTGGATCGTGGGTGCGGGTTGCCCGCGTGGTCGTGGGTTCCGGTAGTGGGACGTCGGCCCGGTGGCAGCTACATCAAGTCGACCGTGAAGCCCGCGGCGCGGAGCTCGTCGACGACGGCCACTCGGTGTTCGGGATCGCGGGTCTCGAGCGTGACGAGCACCTCGACCTCGTCGATCCCCAGGCGCACGCCGGCGCGGTGGTGTTCGACGTCGAGCACGTTGAGGCCGAGCTCGGCGATGGTCTCGGTGATGCGGGCCAGCGCGCCGGGCCGGTCGGCCACCACGATCCGCAGGCGAACGTAACGGCCCGCCGCCGACAGGCCGTGCTCGATCAGCCTCGTCAGCATGAGAGAGTCGACGTTGCCACCCGAGAGCACCGCGACGACCGGCCCGCTGCCGGGCGCCCTGCCGGCCAGGAGCGCCGCCACGCCGACGGCGCCCGCTGGCTCCACCACCGCCTTCTCGCGTTCGAGCAACAAGATGAGCGCCTGGCCGATCTCCTCGTCGGTGACGGTCACGAGCTCGTCGGCCAACGCGCTCGCGTGCGCCAGGGTGAGCGCGGACGGCGCCTTCACCGCGATGCCATCCGCGATCGTGTGGACGTGGGCCACTGTGGTGGGGGTGCCGGCTCGGAGGGAGGCCACCATCGACGCCGCACCCGCGGCCTGCACGCCCACCACGTGGACGTCGGGTCGCCGTGCCTTCACGGCGACAGCGACACCTGCGAGGAGTCCCCCGCCGCCGACCGGCACCACGACCGTGGCGAGGTCCGGCACCTGGTCCAGGATCTCGAGCCCCACCGTGCCTTGGCCCGCGATCACCGCCGGGTCGTCGAACGGCGGCACGAGGTGGGCGCCCGTGGCGTTGGCGTGGGCTTCAGCGGCGGCCATGGCGCCCTCGACGTCGTCGCCGACCAGCCGGACCTCCGCCCCGTACGCACGGGTGGCCTCGACTTTCGGCAGCGCCGCGTGGACCGGCATGAAGATCGTGGCGCGGCGGCCGGCCAGGGAGGCGGCCAGCGCCACGCCTTGCGCGTGGTTGCCAGCGGACGCGGCCACCAGCTCGGCCGCCGAGCCCGGCAGGCCGGCGATGTGGTGGTACGCCCCCCGGACCTTGAAGCTGCCGGTGCGCTGGCGATACTCGGCTTTGAGCAGGACGGGACGGCCGGCCCGGGCCGAGAGCGTGGCCGACGTCTCGACCGGGGTGACGCGGATGTGGCCACGGAGCGCGGCGCGTGCTGCCTCGACGTCGTGCACGTCGACCAACGTGACCGGTCGTGGCAGCGGTGCGGTGGGCGGGCTCACGGACGACCAACGTAGCGAGGCGCATCGCCGGTGGCCGTGGCGGGCCCCACCAGGGCCATTTGCCGTCCCCTCGACCGGCTGCGTATCGTTGTCCGTTGCTTTGCAGGCCTGCGCGCCCCGCGCCACGGCCCTGCGGTGCGTCGCTCGGGCGACCCACCAGCCGCCATACGAACACGAGGAACCCGCGTGCCCACCTACACCCCGAAAGCCAGCGAGATCGAGCGCTCGTGGTACGTCGTCGACGCCGAGGGCGTGGTGCTGGGCCGGCTCGCGACCGAGGTCGCCCGGGTGCTGCGTGGCAAGCACAAGCCGGTGTACGCCCCCCACATGGACATGGGCGACCACGTGATCATCGTGAACGCCGACAAGGTGGTGCTCACCAACAACAAGGCGGGCGCCAAGCAGGTGTACACGCACTCCGGCTACCCCGGCGGCATCAAGGCCGAGTCGTATGAGCACCTGCTCGAACGCAAGCCGGAAGACGCGCTGCGCCGCACGGTGCGCGGCATGCTCCCCAAGAACCGCCTCGGCCGCCAGATGCTGAAGAAGCTCAAGGTGTACGCCGGGCCCACCCATCCGCACGCGGCGCAGGACCCGCAGCCGCTCGCTCTCGACGCCCGCGCTCGGGCTCGCGCGTAGGAGGCCAACGTGTCCAAGCCGCTCACTCAGACCACTGGGCGCCGCAAGGCCGCGGTCGCGCGGGTCCGCCTGCGGGCCGGCGAGGGGAACCTCACGGTCAACGGCCGTGCGCTCGAAGCCCACTTCCCCTCCGCCGCCCACCGCAACCTGCTCACCGAGCCCTTGCGACTCACCGAGACCGAAGGTCAGTACGACATCGACGCCACGCTCGACGGTGGCGGTGTCGCCGGGCAGGCCGGTGCGATGCGGCTCGGAATCGCCCGTGCGCTCGCCGAGCTCGACCCCGAGCTGCGCGCCTCGCTGAAGAAGGCGGGTTTCCTGCGGCGCGATGCCCGCATCAAGGAGCCGAAGCACTACGGCCTGAAGAAGGCCCGCAAGGCACCGCAGTACTCCAAGCGCTGATCCTCGGGCCTCCCGAGGCGCACATGACCCTCCCGTCATGACACTCAAGTTCGGCACCGATGGCGTGCGTGGCGTGGCCAACGCCGAGCTCACGCCCGAACTGGTCCTCGCGCTCGGGCGCGCCGCCGCCCGGGTGATCGGCGGTCGCCGTTGGCTGGTGGGCCGCGACACTCGGCTTTCGGGTCCCATGCTGCAGGCCGCGCTGTCGGCTGGCTTGGCGTCGGAGGGGATCGAAGTCGTCGACTTGGGCGTCATCCCGACCCCTGGCGTGGCGTGGGCGTCGGCATCGCAGTCCGCGCCCGCCGCGATGATCTCGGCGTCGCACAACCCGTTCGGCGACAACGGCATCAAGTTCTTCACGGCCGGCGGCCGCAAGCTCAGCGACGAGATGGAGACCCGGCTCGAACGCGAGTTGGCTTCTTTGGCGGACACCGACGCGCTCCCGCTGGCCGCATCACCGCCGGCCGAGACGGTCGCGTCGACCGAAGGCCGCGTCGTGATCGTCGACCCGGCGGTCGCCGCGCCACCGATCCACGTGGGTGCCCGCACGGCAGGACAGATCGCCGGACCCCGGGTCGGCGCGCAGGTGGGCGACCTCGTCGGGGCACCCGAAGTGGTCGACCGCTACGTCGACCACTTGGAGCGGGTCGTGCTCGAAGGACGACGGCTCGACGGGATCCGGGTGGTGATCGACTGCGCGAACGGGGCGGCTTCGGTGACCGCGCCGCGCGTGTTGCAGACGCTTGGTTGCGAGGTCACCGTCCTGCACGCTCAGCCGAACGGACAGAACATCAACGACGCGTGCGGCTCCACCTACCCCGCCGACCTCCAGCGCGCCGTGCCACAGCGCCGCGCCCATCTGGGTCTGGCGTTCGACGGCGACGCCGACCGGGTGATCGCGGTCGACGCCGAGGGCCACCTCATCGACGGTGACCAGCTCATCGCCCTGCTGGCCATCGACCACAAGCAGCGCGGCCAGCTCGCGGACGACACGGTGGTGGTCACGATCATGAGCAACCTCGGTTTTCGCCTGGGCATGGAGCGCCGGGGCATCCGTGTCGTGGAGACCCAGGTGGGCGACCGCAACGTGCTCGAAGCGCTCGAGCACGGCCGGTGGAGCCTCGGCGGCGAGCAGTCGGGCCACATCATCTTCCGGGACCTCGCCACGACTGGTGATGGGCTGCTGACCGGCCTCCAAGTGCTCGACGCGCTGGCGCGTACCGGCAAGTCGCTCGGCGACCTCGCCAACTTGGCCATGACGCGCCTGCCGCAAGTGCTGGTGAACGTGAAGGTCGCGCAGCGTCGCCCCGACCTGCTCGACGATCTCGCCCCCTTCGTCGCCAAGGCCGAGGAAGAGCTCTCGGGTGAGGGGCGCGTCGTGGTGCGTGCGTCGGGGACAGAGCCCGTCGTGCGGGTGATGGTCGAGGCGTCCACTCGGGAGACCGCGGTGGGCGTCGCCGACCGACTCGCGGAGGCTGTCGGCCAGGTCAGCCGTGGCGCGACCGCCGACTGAGCCGCGCCGGTAGCCTCGAAAGCCATGTGCGGGATCGTCGTCCTCGTCTACCGACGCACTGACCGCCCTGTTCCGAGCGCAGACCAGCTGCTTCCCGGCTTGGCCGGACTTTCGTCGCAGCTCCGCGACGCTGCGGCTGCGCCGGGCGACGGGGGCGGGTTGCTCGGGGTGACCCGCGCGGCCGGCACTGCCGCAGGCGCTGCCGACCACCTGCTGGGCGGCATTCCCGGCGTTCGCGCGCTCCTGGAGCAGCCGGGCCTGGCCGAGGCCATCGAGGAGCGATGTGCCGAGATCACCGCCTGCTTCCAGGCGGTCGAGGTCGCCATCGACGAGGCGGGCGCGGGTTGGCCGGCGGGTCGTGTCGAGGAAGTCAACGCCGCGCTCGTCGACCTTCGGGACGCCACCTGGGCCCTGCAACACGACCGGCTCCGCACCGCTGCGGCTGTCGCCGAGCTCGCCGGAGTGGGCGCCTCTCTCCGCGCGGTGGAGGGCTACACCGCGATCCAGCAGACGTTGGCCGGGATCGACCGGCTCGAGGTGCGGGGGCGGGATTCCGCCGGCATCGAGGTGTTCGTCACCGGTCACGGCCTCGACCTCGAGTCGTCCACCGTCGCCCCGCTCCTACGCCAGCGACCGTCGGATCCGTTGTTCCGGAACGGGTCGGTGCACGTGGTCGACGGCGGCGGGCTGAGCTTCGTGTACAAGGCCGCCGCCGAGATCGGCGAGCTGGGCGACAACACGGCTGCCATGCGGTCGACGATCGCTGCCGACCGGCTCCTCCGCCTGGCCATGAGCGGTGACGGCGCGAACGTCCGGGTGCTCGCCCACACGCGCTGGGCGAGCGTCGGCATCATCTCCGAGCCCAACGCGCACCCCCTGAACTCCGAGGAGATCGGCGTGGCGGACGGGCCTTACGTGGTCGCCGCCCTCAACGGCGACATCGACAACTTCGCCGACCTCAAGGCGGCTGAGCGGCTCGAGATCGCCTCGGACATCACCACCGACGCCAAAGTGATCCCGACGGTGGTGTCGCGAGGCCTGGCGAAAGGCGAGGCGCCGATCGAGGCGTTCCGCCACGCGGTCCAGACCTTCGAAGGTTCGGTCGCCATCGCAGCGGCGACGGCCGCCGACCCGGGTCGAGTGCTGCTGGCACTGCGCGGCAGCGGCCAGGCGCTCTACGTGGGACTGTCCGACGACCTGTACATCGTGGCCAGCGAACCGTACGGGGTGGTGGAGTTGGCCGACACGTACCTGCGTCTCGACGGCGAGACCCCGTCGAATCCCGACGCGCCGGCCGCGAGCCGCGGCCAGATCGTGGCGCTCGACCGCGACCAGGCGGGCACGTTGGAGGGCATCGGCCGCTGGTCCTACGACGGGACCCCGTTGCCGGTCACCGACGCCGACCTCGTCCGGGCCGAGATCACCACCCGCGACGTCGACCGCGGCAGCGCTCGCCACTTCCTGCTCAAGGAGATCACCGAGGCACCTGCGTCGTTCCGCAAGACGTTGCGCGGCAAGTTGCTCGACGGGCCCGACGGCCTGCGCGTGTCGGCGGGTCCCACCACGCTGCCCGAGTCGGTGGAGGCGGCGCTGCGCAGCGGCCGGATCGACCGTGTCGTCGCGGTGGGTCAGGGCACCGCGGCCATCGCTGCCGAAGCGGTCGCGCTCGCGTTGGGCGACGTGCTGTCCGGGACCGACGTCCGCGTGGAGGCCACGCTCGCCACGGAGTTGTCGGGCTTCCGGCTCCGACTCGACATGTCCGACACGCTGGTCATCGCCGTGAGCCAGAGCGGCACGACCACCGACACGAACCGCACCGTCGACCTCGCGCGGGCCCGCGGCGCGGCGGTGGTGTCGATCGTCAACCGCCGCGACAGTGACCTGACCGACAAGTCCGACGGCGTGCTGTACACGTCCGACGGCCGCGACGTCGAGATGAGCGTGGCGTCGACCAAGGCGTTCTACAGCCAAGTCGCCGCCGGCTTCCTGCTCGCTGGTGCCATCGCGCAGGTGATCCTCGAAGGTGACGCGCGAGGCGACGCCGCCGCGCGGCGCCGCGCGCTCGCCGACCAAGCCGACGTGCTCACCGCGCTGCGGGCGCTTCCCGACGCGCTGGAACAGGTGCTCGCCACCCGTCCGGCCATTGCCGAGGCGGCCCGACGGTTCGCCCCGCCGAAGCGGTACTGGGCGATCGTCGGGTCGGGCCCCGACCGCATCGCCGCACGCGAGATCCGCATCAAGCTGTCGGAGCTGTGCTACAAGGCGATTGCCTGTGACACCACCGAGGACAAAAAGCACATCGACTTGTCGTCCGAGCCGTTGATCTTCGTGTGCGCGGCCGGTCTGCAGGGGTCGACCGCTGATGACGTCGCCAAAGAAGTGGCGATCTACCGAGCGCACAAGGCAACGCCTGTGGTGGTGGCCACCGAGGGCGAGGATCGCTTCAACGGCGCACACGCGGTGCTCACCGTGCCGGCCACCCACCCGCGGTTGGGCTTCGTGCTGGCCACCATGGTGGGTCACCTGTTCGGCTATGAGGCCGCGCTGGCGATCGATGCGTCAGCCCGACCGCTGCGAGAAGCGCGGGCGGCCATCGAGCAGGCGGTCATCGATCACCTCGCTGCCGACCAGCTGCTCGACTTGCTGCGCCCGCAGCTGGCCCCCGCCCACCAGCGCTTCGCCGACGGGCTGCGCACCGGCACGTACAACGGGCACCTCGAAGCGTCGACTGCCGTGCGGCTCGCGTCGCTGCTCCGCTACGCCGGCGGTCTCTCCCCGCTGGAGAGCTACCAGCTCGAGTTCGGCAAGCAGGGCACGCCGAGCCTGGTGCTCGAAGACCTCACCGCCGCCCTCACCGACGCAATCGACGAGCTCACCCGCCCCATCGACGCCATCAAACACCAGGCGAAGACCGTCACGGTCGGCATCTCGCGTTCGGACGAAGGGCTGCTGCAAGTCCCGCTGGTCGCCGCGGTGCTCGACGCGGGCGCGGGTCGCGATCGGCTCAGCTACAAGGCATTGCGTGCGTTGGCCGCGCTCGATCCTGCGGTGGCCGAGGTGCGGGGTTTCACCCGCTATGCGATCGACGAGACCGACCAGGCCACCCCCACGATCGAGGTGGTCGACCGCGGCGGCGTGTCGCGCGACATCCCGTCGCGCACCGCCGGCAACCCCCTGCTGCGCGGCACCAAACGGCGGGCGGTCACCGAGCGAGAGGTCACTGCGGCGGTCGGATCCGACCAGCGCCACCTCGTGTTGGTGCCCGAGGTCAAGGGCAACCAGTGCACGGGGCTCACGCTGCTGCAAGTGCAGTTCCACGACCGGCTCGCCGAGCCGGTGATCCGTGGCGTGATGGAGGGCTACCGCAGCCGCTACGGCGCCCTCCGCGACGCCGTCACCGAGTCCGAGCCGGTCTTCCGCGACGATCTGCTCGCCGACCAGCCCGTCGTCGAGCTGTTGACCCAGCCGGTCCTGGTGCTGGCGAAGCGGTGGACTGAGGGTTGACCCTCCCGGTGGACGGCGGTCTTCGCGGGGGCCGTCGGTGATCGGCATCGGCGTCGACCTGGTCGAGGTCGAGCGGATGCGAACCACCCTCGCCCGCACTCCCGGGGTGGCACGCCGGTTGTTCACCGACGACGAGCGGGCGTACTGCGAACGGCGCCGGGACCCGACCGAGCGCTACGCCGCCCGGTTCGCCGCCAAGGAGGCGGTCATGAAGGCCCTTGGGGTGGGGCTCGGGGCGTTCGGCTTCCACGACGTGGAGGTCGTGAAGGCCCGCTCCGGCGACCCGTCGGTCCGCTTGTCGGGCAAGGCCGCCACCCTGGCGGCCGAACGAGGCGTGCGCGAGTGGCGCTTGACGTTGACGCACACGGCGTCGCTCGCGGAGGCCATCGCCGTCGCGCTCTGACGGCGGGCGCGGGTCGGGAGCCGCGGCGTTGCCGTGGTGCCGCGTGCTAGCCCGGGATCGGCGAGCTCGTCAGCAGTTCGAGCCAGTGGGGGTACGGCAGGCCGTGGCTCGCGCCGGCCAGCACTTCGAGCCGGGCGTGTGGCAAGTGGCCAAGGAACCATTCGCCGAACGCCGGGGGGCAGACGAGGTCGGCGGAGCCGTACACCAGCCGCACCGGCGCCGCGACCAGGCCGAGGTCGACGCCGAGGGGGCTGAGCTGGACCACCAGCTCGCGCTCGATGCCGTCCAGCCCTTGGCGGACCGCTTCGACGAGCGAAGCCGTGCTCTGGTCGGTCCCACCCGGGACGGCGGCGATCTCGGCGGCCTCGGCGTGGTCACGGATCGTCTCGAGGTGGGTGCGGGCGTCGTCGAGCGAGCAGGGATACGGCACCATCATCGGTGCGACCAGGGCAGCGGTTTCGTCCGCACCGAGCTCGTCGACCGTGTCGAGCATGCCGCCACGGCTGTCGGTGACCCGTCGACGCAACGCCGGGTCGTCGAAGGCCTCAGCGGGAACCAGCCCCGCAGCGAGGGTGACGCGCCCGACTCGTGGACCCAGCTCGACGTCGGCCGCGACCGCGAGCGCCGCGAGCGCGCCGGCGGACCACGCGACAACGTCGAAGCGCTCCACACCCAAGTGCGCGAGCGCGGCCGCCAAGTCGCGGGCGAACGTGGCCGCGGTGGCGTGCGGATCAGCGTCGGAGGCGCCCAGGCCGGGACGGTCCGGGGCTACCAGCCGCACCCCCGCGCCGGCCACTTCGGCGTCGAGCGGCGGCCGACCGAGCCGGCAACTGGGGCTTCCGTGCAGGAACACCACGGGTTTCCCGTCGGGTGTCCCCACGTCGTCGACCGCGAGCCGCCGCCCGTCGGGGAGCGGAACGAGAGTCGGAGGCGCCGCGGCAGGCATGGCGGGCGACGCTATCTGCCAACATCGGGGGATGCAGCCCGTCGTCACGCCGGCCGAGATGGGTGTGATCGACGCGGCCGCTCCCGAACCCGTCGACGTCCTCATCGACCGCGCCGGCGCCGCGGTGGCACGGACCGCGCGGCGCATGTTGGGAGGCACGTACGGCCGGCGTGTCGTCGTCGTGGCCGGCAAAGGCAACAACGGCGCCGACGGCCGCGCCGCAGCGGCGCGGCTGCGGGAGGCAGGGGTCCGCACCGTCGAGGTCGACGCCGCAGATCCACCACCCACGCTTCCTCCGTGTGATCTGGTGATCGACGCCGCGTACGGCACCGGCTTTCGCGGCTCGTACGAAGCGCCAGCGCTGACCGGTCCGCGGCCTCCGGTGCTGGCCGTCGACATCCCGTCGGGCGTGTCGGGCCTGACTGGCGCGGCATCGGGGTCACCGATGGCGGCCGACGAGACGGTTTCGTTCGCGGCGTGGAAGCCCGGGTTGTTGTGGGGTGCCGGCCCCGAGCTGGCCGGCGACGTCGAAGTGGTCGACATCGGGCTCGACACCTCGAGCGCCACCGCCCACCTGCTGGAACCGTCCGACGTCGCCGCATGGTTGCCGGCGCGGCCCCGCGAGAGCCACAAGTGGAAGAGCGCCGTGTGGGTCGTCGCCGGGTCGGCAGGGATGACCGGCGCCGCGCACCTGGCTGCCCGCGCGGCGATGCGGGCGGGTGCGGGTTACGTGCGACTCTCGTCGCCGGGGCTCGCCGACGACGGACGTCGCCCCATCGAGGCGGTGGGCCACGACATTGCCGCCACTGGTTGGTCGAGCGACGTGATCGCGCAAATCGACCGCTTCCGCGCCCTGGTGGTCGGGCCTGGCCTCGGTGTCGGCGACGACGTCACCACCGACGTGCGCGCGCTCGTGGCCGGCGCGACGGTCTCCACGCTCGTCGACGGCGACGGCCTCACCGCGCTCGGGGCGGCCGCGGCCGACACGATCGCCCGACGCAACCCGGAGGCGGGCGCGGTGGTGCTGACCCCGCACGACGGTGAGTTCGCTCGATTGGCCGGCGACGCGCCGAGTGAGGATCGGATCGGTGCGGCCCGCGGGTTGGCCGCCGCGACCGGCGCCGTCGTGCTCCTCAAGGGCTCGACCACGGTCGTGGCGCACCCGGATGGGCAGGCACTGGTCGTGTGCGCCGGCGACGCCCGGCTGGCCACTGCCGGCACCGGCGACGTGCTGTCGGGTGTGATCGGCGCCCTGCTCGCTCGAGGCCTACCGGGGTTCGAGGCCGCCGCAGCAGGAGCGTGGTTGCACGGTCGCGCGGCCCGGCACGGGCCGAGCGAGGGCCTGGTGGCGTCCGACCTTCCCGACCTCGTTCCCGCGGTGCTGGCGGAGCTGGCCGAGTTGACCGAGCCCGTCGCACCCGTCGGTCGCGTTGGGATGGTGGGGAACCGGTGACGCGCCCGACGCGCGCCGAAGTCGACCTTGGCGCGATCGCCCACAACATGGGCGTGCTGCGCGCCGCGTCGGGGCACGGCTCGGTGTGTGCCGTCGTCAAAGCGGGCGGCTACGGCCATGGCGCGGTCGAGGTCGCGAGAGCCGCCCTCGGCGCAGGGGCCGCCATGTTGGGGGTGGCCACCATCGAGGAAGGGGTCGAGCTGCGCGACGCGGGGATCGACGAGCGGATCCTGTTGCTGAGCGAGCCACCGCACGGCGCGCTCGACGCAGCTGTCGCGTACTCGTTGCGTCCCACGTTGTACACACGCGGCGGAGTGGCCGCCGCAGTCGCGGCGGTCCGTGGCAGTCGTCGCGCCGAACCGTTGCCGGTCCACTTGAAGGTCGACACCGGCATGCGGCGAGTCGGTGCGGCTCCTGGCGATCTCGGCGGCCTCGCAGCGGCCGTCGAGTCGGCGCCGGAGCTCGGCCTCGAAGGCGTGTTCACCCACTTGGCCGTCGCCGACGAGCCCGATCGCGACTTCACCGCCACGCAGCTCGCACGGTTCGACGCGGCGCTGGCGGCGCTCGACCGTGCCGGCATCCGGCCTCGCATCCGCCATGCCGCCAACTCGGCGGGCACGTTCTGCCACCCCGGGAGTCGCTACGACCTGGTGCGCTGCGGCATCAGCTTGTACGGCCTCGCGCCTGCCGCGGCGCTGGCCGGCCGGCCCGGTGTCGCCGACCTGCGCCCCGCCTTGCGCCTCCGGTCCGAGGTGGCCTTCACCAAGCGCGTGGCCGCGGGGGAGGGCATCTCTTATGGTCTGCGGTACGCACCTGCACGTGACGCCACGGTGGCCACCGTGCCGATCGGCTACGCCGATGGCGTGCCCCGCCTGCTGTCGGCCCGCGGTGGCGAGGTCCTCATCGGTGGCGTGGCCCACCCGATCGCCGGCACGGTGACCATGGACCAGATCACCGTCGACTGCGGCGACCACCCGGTCAACGTGGGTGACGAGGTGGTGTTGATCGGCACGCAGGGCTCGACAACGATCGGCGCGGACGACTGGGCCACCGCGCTGGACACGATCTCCTACGAGGTCGTGTGCGGCATCAGCTCCCGGGTGCCGCGACGCTACGGATAGGAGTACGGACATGAAGCGCAGCCAGCTCATCGGCATCGGGGCGGCCGCAGCCGCCGCCGCGGTTGGGGCCGCGGTGTTGACCCACCGGTCGGTGACGAAGCTCCGGGCGCGGACGAATCCCGAGCTCGATCCCTTGTACGACCTGCCTGCCGATGTCGTGCACCACCAGATCCCGACCCGAGACGCTGCGGTGATCCACGCGATCGAACGCGGGGAGGGCCGCCCCCTGCTGCTCATCCACGGCATCACGTTGCAAGCGTCGGTCTGGTCGCCCCAGCTCCACCAGCTCTCCGACCGCTTCCGAGTGATCGCTGTCGACGTGCGCGGCCACGGCCGTTCGACCGTCGGTTCCGACGGGGTCGGCCGGGAGGTGGCGGCACGCGACGTGGCCGAGGTCCTTGCGCACTTCGACCTGCGCGAGGCCGTCGTGGTCGGCCACTCGATGGGCGGAATGATCCTGATGGAGTTCGCGGGCGATCATCCCGACGTGCTCGCCGAACGGGTCGCGGGGCTGGTGTTCATGGACACTGCGGCGTTCCAGATCCTGCCGCCGCTGGTGCAACCGGTCGGCAAGGCGATGGGCCGGCGGCTCGTGGGACGGGTCGAGGCCGGTAAACCGGTGCCCCAGCGCCAGATCGGCGACGACGACATGTCGTGGTTCATGACGCGGCTGGCGTTCGGCGCCGACCCGCCGGCCAAGGCCGTCGACCAGGTCCGCCGGTTCCTGGCTGAAGTTCCGCAGTCGACGTCGCTGCCCTCCGGTGTCGACTTGCTCGACCACGATGCTCGCGACGCGCTGGCCGCCACGGCGACACCGTCGCTCGTGCTGGTCGGGTCGCGTGACCTGCTGACGCCGGTGTGGGCCGCCCGGCGGATCGCCACGTTCCTGCCCGACGCACGCCTCGAGGTCCTCCCGGGTGCAGGTCACCAGCTCATGCAGGAACGGCCCTTCGAAGTGGCCGAGCTGCTCGACGCGTTCGTCGCCCGGATCGGCGCCGCGCCGCCGCGACCCCTGGTCGATTCGGTGGCGAACTCGGCAACCAACGGCCAATCCGGCGCGCGCTGATCCAGCCCATGGTCACCGACGTCGCCGGGGTCCGGGTCGGTCATTGGACCGACGCCGAGGCACGGACCGGTTGTACCGTGGTGCTGCTACCGGCCGGGACGGTGGCGAGCGTCGACGTGCGGGGTGGCGCCCCGGCCAGCCGAGAGCTCTCCTTGCTCGAGCCGCATCGCACGGTCCAGCGATGTGACGCGGTGTTGCTCACCGGCGGGTCCGCGTTCGGGTTGGCGGCCGCCGACGGTGTCATGCGGTGGTGCGAGGAACGGGGCATCGGCGTGCCCACCGCAGCTGGTCCGGTGCCGATCGTGCCGACACTGGCGTTGTTCGACTTGGCCGTAGGCGACCCGTCCGTCCGCCCCGGCCCCGACGAGGGCTTCGCGGCGTGCGAGTCCGCCACCGGCGGACCGCTCACTCTCGGCCCGGTCGGCGCCGGTACCGGCGTCACCGTCGGCAAGTGGCGCGGGCCCGCTGGTGTGAAGCCAGGTGGCCTGTCGGGCGCCACCCGTCGCTCGGGCGCGCTGATCGTGTCGGCCCTCCTCGCCGTCAACGCGTTCGGCGACGTCGACCGCGACGGCTCCGCGCTGTCGTCGGCCGCTGACCGGCTCGAGTCGGCGGGTGACGGCTCGACGCTCGGCACCGAGGGCACGTTCGCCAACACGACCATCGGTGTGGTGGTCACCAACGCTGCGCTCGACAAGACCGGCTGCCTGATCGTGGCGCAAGGCGGGCACGGTGGCCTGTCGCGCAGCTTGGTGCCGGCGCACACCCGCGTCGACGGCGACGGGCTCGTCGCGGCGGCCACCGGGGAGGTCGAAACCGACGTCGACACCGTTCGGGTGTTGGCCGCTGCGGCAGTCGAAGACGCCGTCCGGCACCTCGGCTGACCCAGGTCAACAAGCGTCCGGCGGGCGGTACCATCGGGCTGTGCCCTCCGCCCTCGAAGCGTTGGCCGTCGAGGCCAGTGGCTGCACCCGCTGCGCCCTGGCAGGCGGCCGCACCCAGGTCGTGTTCGGCATGGGCGACCCCTCGGCCGACCTGATGTTCGTCGGCGAAGGGCCCGGCGCCGAGGAGGACAGACAAGGCCTGCCGTTCGTCGGCCGTTCCGGGCAGCTGCTCGACCGGCTGCTTCTCGAGGAGACCGGGCTCACCCGCGACACCTGCTACATCGCCAACGTGGTCAAGTGCCGCCCACCCGACAACCGTGACCCCAAACCCGACGAGATCGATGCCTGCCGCCCCTACCTCGAGCGCCAGATCGACCTCATCGACCCCAAAGTGATCGTCACGCTGGGCAACTTCGCGACCAAGCTCCTGCTCGACACCAGACAAGGCATCACGTCGCTGCGCGGCGCCAGCTACCCGTACCGCCACGGCGTGGTCGTGCCCACCTTCCATCCCGCGGCGGTGCTGCGGGGTGGTGGCCCGGCCCTGGCGCAGATGCGGGCCGACCTGGTGCGAGCCAAGGTGCTGCTCGCTGGGAGCAGCTCGTGAACGCGGCGCCACCGGGCGGGTCCACGCTGGTCTTGGGGACCTCGACTCCTGACGAAACACGAGCGGTCGCCGGTGCCGTCGCCGAGCTGGTCGTGCCCGGCGACGTCGTGCTCCTCGCCGGTGAGCTGGGTGCGGGCAAGACGGCGTTCACGCAGGGCTTCGGGGCGGCGCTCGGCATCGTCGACCGCATCGTGAGCCCCACGTTCACGATCGCCCGTGAGTACACCGGTGGCCGCCTCGTGCTCCATCACCTCGACGTGTACCGGCTCGAGCACCTGCGCGAGGCCACCGACCTCGGCCTTTCGGAGCTGATCGACGACGGCGGCGTGATGGTCATCGAATGGGGCGACGCCATCGCCCCGGTCCTGCCGGCCGACTACCTCGAAGTGCAGATCTCCTTCGGTGACGGCGACGACGACCGCTGCATGACCCTGACCACCGTCGGCAATCGGTGGACCGCCCGCCGCCGTGGCCTTGCCGATGCCCTCGCTCGCTGGGCGGGCCGCGCCGGATGCTGATCCTCGGGATCGACACCGCAACGGCCCAGGTCGGCTGCGCGATCGGCGGACACGAAGGCGTGTTGGCGTCGTCGCACTCGTCGCGGGGTCGGCGCCATGCAGAGACCTTGACGCCGGCCATCGAGTTCGTCAGCCGACAGGCAAGGGTGCCCCTGGCCGAGATCGGGGCCGTCGCCGTCGACGTCGGGCCGGGGCTCTTCACCGGCCTCCGAGTCGGGATCGCGTCGGCCAAGGCGATCGCTTTCGCCCTGCGGGTTCCCATGATCGGCGTGTCGAGCCTCGACTTGCTGGCCTTCCCTGCCCGTTTGACCCCTCGCCGCATCGTGGCGGTGATCGACGCCCGGCGCGGCGAGCTGTTCTACGCGTTCTACGTGGCCGTCCCCGGTGGTGTGCAGCGGCTGTCGGAGCCCGTCGTCGGGACGCCGCAGGACTTGGTGTCGGAGCTGTGGGCCACCGGCGAGGAGCACTTCCTCGTGGGCGACGGCGCCCTGCGCTACCGCGACGAGTTGGCCGACGTCCCCCGCGTCGAGTTCGCCGAGCAGGGCCTCGCGCACCCGTCGGCCATCTCGCTCGTGCAGCTCGCCCACGCTCGTGCGCTGCGCGAGGAGTGGGTGGCGCCGTCGGACCTCGAGCCGGTCTACCTCCGCAAGCCCGACGCCGAGATCAACTGGTCGACCCGTGCCGCCGCCCCCGGTGCGCCGCGCGTCCCGGGTCCGTCCCCCCGGAGCGAGCTGTGAGCACTTCGGCACGTTCGAACCTCGTGGTGGTGCTCACACCGATGCAGCACGACCACTTGCCCGAGGTGCTGCGGATCGAAGCGCAGGCGTATCCGCGTCCATGGTCGGAGGGTCTGTTCAAAGGTGAGCTCGCCCTCACAGGTTCGCGGGTCTACGCCGTGGCCACGGTCGCTGACGCGGTGGTGGGCTACGCCGGTGCGCTGTACATCGCGGGCGAGGCCCACGTCACGACCGTTGCGGTCGACGAGCAGTGGCGGCGCCACGCGATCGCGACCCGGCTGGTGCTGCTGCTGGTCGAGGCCGCGATCGAGCGCGGCATCGACCAGATGACCCTCGAAGTGCGGGTGAGCAACACCGGCGCCCGCGACCTGTACCGCCGCTTCGGGTTCGCCCCGGCCGGCGTCCGCAAGAACTACTACCCCGAGACCAATGAGGACGCCCTGGTGATGTGGGCCCACGAGCTCGGGTCGCCCGCCTACGCAGAGCGGCTCGACGCCGTGCGGGCCGCCATCCCCGGACGCACGACCGTCGTCCCGGCCGTGGCCGGATCGAACCCGGAGGTCGAGGTCTGATGGGCGGTGTGGTGCTCGGCATCGAGACGTCGTGCGACGAGACAGCCGCCGCGGTGGTCGAGCGCGGCGAGCAGGTGCGGTCGTCGGTGGTGTCGAGCCAGGTCGACCTTCACGCGGTCTACGGCGGTGTGGTGCCCGAGATCGCCAGCCGCGCACACGTCGAGCTGCTCACCCCGGTCGTCGCCCAGGCGATGGTCGAGGCGGGGCTCGACGGGACGCAGCTCGACGCGGTCGCCGCCACCCACGGCCCCGGGCTGGTCGGCGCGCTGCTGGTCGGGGTCAGCGCGGCGAAGGCGCTTTCGCTGGTGTGGGGCGTGCCGTTCGTGGCGGTCAACCACCTCGAAGCGCACTTGTACGCGGCGTTCCTCGATCAGCCCGACATCGAGCTGCCGCTGGTGGTGCTGCTCGTGTCGGGTGGCCACACGATGTTGGTGGCCATGCACGGTCACGGCCGTTATGAGCTGCTGGGCCAGACGCTCGATGACGCAGCGGGCGAGGCGTACGACAAAGTCGCCCGCTATCTCGGGCTCGGCTATCCGGGTGGGCCGGCGATCGACAAGATCGCCACGGAGGGTGACCCCGAAGCCATCGACTTTCCGCGTGCCGTCCTCCACGAGGGTTTCGACTTCTCGTTCTCTGGCCTGAAGACGGCCGTCGTCAACCACGTGCGACGCAACCCGGGGGTCGCCACCGCCGACGTGGCCGCCAGCTTCCAAGAAGCCGTGGTCGACGTGCTGGTCGCCAAGACCACCCGAGCGGTTCAACAGGTCGGCGCCAGCGGGATGTGCATCGGTGGCGGGGTGGCGGCCAACTCGCGGTTGCGCGAACGCTTCGCCGCGGCGGGTCACGACTTGGGCGTGCCGGCCCTGATCCCGAGCCGGGCGATGTGCACGGACAACGCCGCCATGGTCGCGGCGGCGGGGTGGTGGCGCCTCGAAGCCGACGGCCCGAGCCCGCTCGACGTCGGTGCCGACCCCAACTTGCGCCTGCCCACGTAGCTTGCGCGTTGCCGCGGAGTGGGTGGGGATCGGGTCGCCCTGACGACCAGCTCCCCACCCGGTTCAGGCTTGGCTCGGGTCGGGTCGGGCTTGGGTTGCGCGGCTCGATCCGACCATCTGACAAGATCTCCCGATGGGCGTGTTCCGTCGCAAGAGCAAGGATCCGTTCCGGGGCGACGAGCCGACCGCCAAGCGTCGCTCGCACGACCACGAGCGGGCCTGGTTCGAGGACCTGCCCGAGAGCGACGTCGAGATCGACGTCAACCGCAACGCCTCTTTCACCGAGGCAGATCGCGAGTGGCTCGAGCGCGATCCCGGTGAGGACATCCGCCGGCGCAAGCGCTGAACGCCGCGGGCGGCTCATCCGGTCCCACGGCGTGAGATCTGGCTGATTGTTGCGGGTCGCGGGTTGCCTGGCCGCGGGCCGGGGCCTAGGGTTAGCACTCGCAAGTCGAGAGTGCTAAGGATGCGCGCGGCGAGGTCGCCCGCCTCCTCGCTCCGGCAGACGCCAGAAACAACCGCCATGGGAGGCGCAATGACCCTTCAGCCGCTGGAGGACCGTATCGTCGTTCGGCCGAGTGAGGCCGAGGAGACCACCGCGAGCGGCCTCGTGATTCCGGACACCGCCAAGGAGAAGCCCCAGCAGGGCGAAGTCCTGGCTGTCGGCCCCGGTCGTCGTTCGGAGCAGACCGGCGAGTTGATCCCCGTCGACGTGAAGGTGGGCGATGTCGTCGTCTACAGCAAGTACGGCGGCACCGAGATCACCGAAGGCGGCGAGGACCTGCTGATCCTCAACGCCCGCGACGTCCTCGCCATCGTGGCGAAGTGAGGATCTGACAGCAATGGCAAAGATGTTGAAGTTCGACGAGGACGCCCGGCGCGGCCTCGAGGCCGGCGTGAACAAGCTGGCCGACACCGTGAAGGTCACCCTCGGCCCCAAGGGTCGCAACGTGGTGATCGACAAGAAGTTCGGCGCTCCCACCGTCACCAACGACGGCGTCTCGATCGCCCGAGAGGTCGAGCTCGAGGACCCCTACGAGAACATGGGGGCCCAACTCGTCAAGGAAGTCGCCACCAAGACCAACGACGTCGCAGGCGACGGCACCACCACCGCCACCGTGCTCGCACAGGCGCTGGTTCGTGAGGGCCTGCGCAACGTGGCTGCGGGCGCGAACCCCATGGCGCTGAAGCGGGGCATCGAGGCGGCAGTCGGTGCCGCGGTCGACCAGATCCGCAAGGCCGCCAAGGACATCGACGGCCGGGAGGAGATCGCGCAGGTCGCGACCATCTCCGCCAACAACGACTCCGCCATCGGCGAGGTCCTCGCCGACGCGATCGACAAGGTCGGCAAAGACGGCGTGGTCACCGTCGAGGAGTCGAACACGTTCGGCCTCGAGCTCGACTTCACCGAAGGCATGCAGTTCGACAAGGGCTACCTGTCGCCGTACTTCGTCAGCGACGGCGAGCGCCAAGAAGCCGTGCTCGAAGACCCCTACATCTTGTTCAACGAAGGCAAGATCTCCTCGGTTCAGGACCTGCTGCCGGTGCTCGAGAAGGTCATGCAGTCCGGCAAGCCGTTGCTGGTCATCGCCGAGGACGTCGAGGGCGAAGCCCTGGCCACCCTCGTCGTCAACAAGATCCGCGGCACGTTCGCCTCGGCGGCCGTGAAGGCCCCCGGCTTCGGTGAGCGCCGCAAGGCGATGCTCGGCGACATGGCCACCCTCACGGGCGGTCAGGTCATCAGCGAGACCGTCGGCCTCAAGCTCGAGAACGTCACGCTCGACCTGCTCGGTCGGGCCCGCAAGGTGGTCATCAACAAGGACACCACCACCATCGTCGAGGGCCTCGGCTCGGGCGACGAGGTGAAGGGCCGGATCGCGCAGATCAAGCGCGAGATCGAAGACACCGACTCCGACTGGGACCGCGAGAAGCTCCAGGAGCGGCTCGCCAAGCTGGCCGGCGGTGTCGCGGTCGTCAAGGTCGGCGCGGCCACCGAGGTGGAGCTCAAAGAGAAGAAGCACCGCATCGAGGACGCGCTGTCGGCCACCCGCGCCGCCATCGAGGAAGGCGTCGTCGCCGGTGGTGGCACCGCCCTGCTGCGCGCCCGCGCCGCGGTCGCCAAGGCCATTGACGCCCTCTCGGGCGACGAGGCCACCGGCGCCCGCTCGGTGCACCTGGCCCTCGAAGCGCCGGCTCGCCTCATCGCCGACAACGCCGGTCTCGAAGGCGCGGTCATCGTGCAGAAGGTCGAAGCCGAGAAGGGCAACAAGGGCTTCAACGCTGCCAGCGGCGAGTTCGAGGACCTGCTGAAGGCCGGCGTCCTCGACCCCGCGAAGGTGACCCGTGCGGCGCTGCAGAACGCGTCGTCGATCGCCGCGATGCTGCTGACCACCGAGGCCATCGTCGCCGACAAGCCCGAGAAGGCCGACCCGGCTGCGGCCGCGGCCGCCGCTGCGGCGGGCATGGGCGGCATGGGCGGCATGGGCGGGATGATGTGACCCACCCGTAGCGGGCCGGCCATCGGCCCACTCGAACCAGCCCCACCGGTCTCGCGCTGCGCAGTTCGGTGGGGCTTCGTTCGTTTTCGGCCCGCCACGGATCGGTCGATGACCACTACCGAGTGTGGTGAGATCGGTATCCTCGACGGGTCCGGACCATGCAGTGGGGAGGGAAGCATGGGCGGCCACCCGGGCGGGCGGTCGGCGTGCACGAACGGTGGGATCAGCAGGGCTTGCGCGAGGAAGAGGCCGTCGAGGCCGCCGGGGTCGCCGTCTCGTCGCGGCCGTGTGCGCGGCGCTCGTCGCGCTCGCCGTCGCCGCCGTGGCGCCGGGCCGCGCGGCGCACGCCGACATCGTCCCGCCTGTTCCCGACCCCGAGCCTGGCACGGCCCCCACGGGCCCTGGCGCCGCGAGCCCGATCGACCAGCTCCTCAGCCAGCTCGCCGTGCTGCGTGCCCGCGAGCAGGTGCCAGTGGTGACCAACGTCGTCCAAGACCGGCAAGTCGTGCGCGACACCACGGCTCGTGCGGTGGCCGCCGACCGGGCGGAGGTCGGCGCGGCGCAGCAGCGGCTCGCCGACGCACGTCACGCCTTGGCCACCCTCGCGGTCGCCGCTTACGTGAACCCCGGCTACACCACCCTCGAGTCCGTGGTGACGGGCGACTTCTCGAGGAACGGGCGGGCCCAGGCTCTGTCGGGCTCGGTGCTCGACCGTCAACGCGCGCGCGTGGTCGACGCGCGCGAGACCCTCGACGCGGCGCAGCACACGCTCGACGCCGACCTCGACGCCCAACGACGCGCCGCCGCCGACGTGCGCGCCGCGCAGCAGTCGTTGGCGGTCGCGCAACAGCAGGTCGCGACCGCGGAAGGCAGCCTCGGCGTGGCGTCGGCGTCGAGCTCCACGGCCGCGGGTGACGCGGGTTCCCTGCCGATCATGAGCGCCAGCGTGCTCTCGGGCAACGACCTCGCGGCCTGGTACGCCAGCCGCGGCTGGCGACCGAGGGTGCCCGTCTCGATCAGCGACTTGGCCAACTGGTTCGTCAGCGAAGGCGCCGACGAGGGCGTCCGCGGCGACGTGGCGTTCGCGCAGGCGATCATCGAGACCGGCGCGTTCTCCAGCCCCGACGCCGTCAACCACAACAACTACGGCGGGATCGGCCACTGTGACTCGTGCGGGGCGGGCATCGGGTTCGCGTCGCCGCAGGCTGGCGTGCGGGCGCAGATCCAGCTGTTGAAGCGGTTCGCGGTCAGGGACCCGTCGTTCGCCCACCCGTTGGTCGCGCCCGGCCTCCGCGGGCGAGCCGGCTGCTGCCCGATGTGGGGTGACTTGGCGGGCAGTTGGGCCACCGACCCCACGTACGGGGCCAAGATCGCCACCGTCTACCGCCAGATGCTGGCGTGGCTGGCGGCGAGCCGTCGGTCGGGCTGAGGTCGACGCCCGATCGTCAGCGAGACGTCTTGCCGGACACCAGTCCGAAGTAGGGGCCGAAGTCGGCCTCGGTGCACAGCCGGCCTTGCTTTTGGAACTCGCGCCGCAGCGCGCGGATCAACGTGGCCATGGTGATCGTGCCGCCGGACTCCGCGGTCACGAACGCTGCCGCCATCACGACGTTGGAGATGGCGCCGCCCGCGAGCTCGAACCGCTTGGCGAGGAACTCGGTGTCGACGTCATCGCCGATGGGCGCGCCGACCTCGAGCCAGCGTTGCCAGATCTTGGCCCGCATCTCCGGTGGCGGCAACGGGAAGTCGATGGCCACGTGGATCCGGCGCAGGAACGCCGCGTCGACGTTGCGCTGCAAGTTCGTCGTCAGCACGAGCAGCCCCTCGAACGTCTCGAGCCGCTGGAGCAGGTAGGCGACCTCGACGTTCGCATAGCGGTCGTGCGCGTCGCTCACCTCGGTGCGTCGCCCGAAGAGCGCGTCGGCTTCGTCGAACAGCAGCACGTGGTCGCCGGCTGCGGCCGCCTCGAAGATCCGCTCGAGGTTCTTTTCTGTCTCGCCGATGTACTTGCTGACGACGCTCGCCAAGTTGACCACGAACAGGTCGAGGCCGAGCGTGCCCGCCACGATCTCGGCAGCCGTGGTCTTGCCGGTCCCGGACGGGCCCGAGAACAGCGCGACGACACCCGCCGACGGCACCGCTGGTAGCCCCCATTGCCCGTGCACGATGTCGCGGCCGCGAAAGCGCGACAGGAGCTCATCGAGCTGCGCGTCCTGATCCGGCGTGAGCACGAGGTCGTGGCGCTCACGGGTGGGCCGCACCCGGCGCGCGAGCTGTTCGAGCGGACCGGCGCTCAGCCGTCGGATCGCAGCAGGGAGGTCGCCGTCGACCACCGCGCCGAGCCGATCGAGCTGGCGGAGCTGGTCCGCAGTGAGCCGATGGCCGCTGCCCAGGCCTCCGCCGCTCACCGCGTCGACTTCCTCGCTGGTCGCGAGCGCCGGGCCCACGGCCGGCTCCTGCCACGGCCGGTCCGGCAGCGACTCGACCGGCAGCTCGACGCGCGATGCGATGCACCACGACAAGTGGGTGGCCCGTTCGATCGAGTGTCGACCGACGGGCATCAGCTCGTCGCCCACCTCGACGATGAGGCCGAGGCCGTGGAGCGTCGCGAACCGGACGGCGGCTTCCCACCCGGCCGCGTCGGCCGGCGCGTCGAGGACGAGCACGAGGTCAGACTCCGACACCAGCACCCCGGTCTGGAGGCGGCGGGTGCGGTCGGCGCCGGCGATCACCGCGAGCGGTACCGGGGAGCGGTCCGGGTGGTCGGATGGCACCGCGAGGACGTGCGCGTCAGGGCCGAGCGCGGGGTCGAGGGAGACATCGCCGACCAACGCCCACGTGACCGCCGGCGGCACCCGCACTTCGAGCGACGACCACGGCGCGTCGCCGCCGACGACGATCAGCGCGGCTCGACGCAGCGCCCGGTCCTCCGCCAGGGCCTGCACCGCTGGCGCCCCACCCACTGCGGCGACCAGTTGGAGGGTGGGACGGATCTTGGTGACGTCGTCTTGCACGTAGGCGACGAGCCGCTGGCGGCGCCGGTCGAGCTCGATCGCGCACACCAGCGCGAACACCTCGGCCTCGATCGGGTCGAGATCGGCACGCCGGACGATCTCGGCGAACTGCCCGGGCCCGTCGAGGCACTCGGCGAACGAGCGGCGCGCCGCTTCGACCGCCTCCGAGTAGTCGTCGGCCGGCTCGAGCGGCGGAACGGCCAGCTCCTGCACCAGACGCGCCGCCTCGTCGTCGAGGATCCGAAGCCCAGCGAGCGCGTCGACGGCCCCGCCCGAGGAAGTCGCCGCATGTTGGAGGAGCGCGTCGGGGAGGTCCGTCCACGACGGCGTTGCCCTCTCGACGTCGTCTCGGCTCTTGGTGGCCCGAGGCGCCCGCTGCCCATCAGCCCGACGGCTCACCGCCCGATCATCGCGCTGGTGGTCGGTCGCTGTCGCCCCGCCCTCGATGGGCCGCCCGATCACCGTCCGCGCGTGCGCGAGGTGCCTCATTGAGAAGTGAGCGTGTGGGGGGTGGTGGTGCCTCACGGGGGTTGAGCGCGTGGGGGCTTGCGTCATCGGGTTTTGGTCAATCGGTTGATTGATGGTTGTAAGGATTCCAGGTCAAGGGCGCGCTTGTCGGTGAGTGTCTCGGTCTTGGCTCGGGCGTGTTCGCAGAGTTGGGTTTGGATCGCGGTGATCTGGCGGGTCAGGTCGGCGGGGTTCACGCCGGCAACACGTTTGGAGGCGGTGTTGGTCTGGGCTCGGGTGAGGATCTTGGCGTCTTGGACGCGCTGCCAGGGCGTCTTGGGGTTGTCGTAGACGCGTCGGCGGCGACCGTTGGCAGTGGTGACGTAGTCGATGGGCTTGCGGGTGGGGGTGAAGAAGTTCAGTCGCAGTGACACGAGTGGCCATAGCTTGTTGAGGAGGTCGAGTTCGTCGGGGTGTCGTAGCGCCAGTAGAAGGCGTGTTTGCGCACGACGTGGTTGTTCTTGGACTCCACGGCGGCTTGGTCGTTCTTGCGGTAGGGACGCGACCTGGTCTGTTCGATGTCTCGGTCTTGGAGCCATGCTGCGACGTCGTGGTTGATGAACTCCGAGCCGTTGTCGGAGTCGAAGCTGACCAGCGGGAACGGGAAGGTGCCCTGCAGTTCCTCGACTGCTTCGAGGATCCATTTCGACGCGTTGTTGCGGATGGAGGCGGTCTCGGTCCAGCCGGTGGGCATGTCGGTCATGGTCAGGGTGCGTGCGAACTCGCCGACGAAGGTGGGCCCGCAGTGCGCGACGGTGTCTGCTTCGATCGCGCCGGGGCGGGTATCGCGCTCGTCGCCCACGGTGCGGATCTTGATCGAGTTGCGTAGTAACGGTGACGCCTTGGTCGTCGAGAGCCCCTTGAGACGCATCCGGTGCCGTGCAGGCCCCAGGTACCGGTCAACCGTCGCCGCGCTCATGCGGCCCAGCTCTTGGCGGGCTACGTCGGTTGCGAACGGCTTGTCCAGGTCCCCCGCCGCGTCGAGTAGCGGCAGCCACAGATCGCGCATCACCACCAAGTACTTCCCGCACGGCATCCCCATCAGCAGCCACACGTGCTCCAACAGCAGCCGGGCGTCGTCGCTGTAGGACCGGGCCTTGACGCTGCGGCGGTCGATCTGGTCTTTCGGGTTGGGCAGCTTTGGGCCTGTCAGCATCCGTCGGGCGGTGGAGCGGCCCATCCCGGTCGTGGCCACGACCCGGTCCAGGATCTGGCTCCGATCGGCCTTGGAACCCTTGCGGTACGCGTCGCGCAGCTTGTTCGTGACCTGCCGTCGAGCAGCCATGTCGATCTTGCCTTCCATGAACAGGCAAGCCTTCTCCCCGAACCGGGGATCATTGCGCTCAAAGTGTGTGAGGCACCAGCCCACCCCACGCGCTCACAATGCGTGAGGCACGTCGGTGCGTTGACGCCACCGCGGGTCCTGCGTACTCTCGCAACAGGAACTACGAGGGGTGGTCGCATGGGTGAGGAGCGCAAGCCGGCCAAAGCGCCAGCGGTGGAGCGGCAGGTGGCCTCGATGGACGCTGAAGCGGCCTCGACCACCGCAGCAACGGAAGGTTCCCGCCGCGCGCCGCTGCGCGCGCTGCAGCGAAGTGCGGGTAACCGGGCGGTCAACTCGCTGCTCGCCGCCCAACCCGCATTGGAGGTCGGGCGGTCTGACGACCCGCTCGAGCGCGAGGCCGACCAGATGGCGCACCAAGTCGTCAGTCGGTTGTTCTCCGGCAACCGGGGCGGCGGTGCCGCGGTCGGCGCCGACGCGCCGGTCGCCGCGACGGTTCGTCGGCGAGGTGAGGGCGCGGCCACGCAGATGGGACCGGCAGGTGGGAGTGTCTCGCCCGAGACCGAAGCGGTGCTCGATCGCGAGCGACGCAGTGGCTCGCCCCTGTCGCCGACCGTCCGGCGGGGGATGGAAGATGCGTTCGGTGCCGACTTCAGCCAGGTGCGCGTGCACAGCGGCGGCCGGTCCGAGGCCCTCTCGCGCGAGCTCGGCGCCAAAGCGTTCACGTTGGGTTCCGACATCTTCTTCCGCGGCAACGTCCCCGACGCGTCGAGCGCCTCCGGCGCCGGCCTCTTGGCGCACGAGCTCACGCACGTCGTGCAACAGGGTGCCGCCGCGCACCGGGTGCTGCAGCGGAAGTCGGCCGACGACTACAAGCAGGTCGCCCACAACTCGAACCCGAAGATCGATGTCCCGGCCGAGCGTGAGGAGAAGCAGGGGTCCGAGCGGCCGGGCAAGGGCAAGGTGACCAGCAGCGCCAAGCTCAAGGGCGCGGCTGTTGTGCGGCGCGACGGTACCTGGACACCCCCGTCGGGGACGCGTCCCCAGGGCGGCGGGGCGGTGTTCCGCCCTGGCGGGCACCGCGGCAACAACGGCCCGCAGAACAACGCCCCGCAGAACGCCCCGCAGAACAACGGCCCGCAGAACGCGCCGCAGAACAACGCCCCGCAGAACGCGCCGCAGAACGCCCCGCAGAACGCGGGGCCTCAGGTCGCTCCACCGCAGCCGGCGCCGCAGAACGTCGCCGCGACCACCGCGGTGGTACGCCAAGCGCCGGGCCCGAACACGAAGAACACCGCCAAGGGCGCCTGGGGGTGCGTGGACACCGAGACAGTGGGCCCCACCTTGAGCGCGTCGCTGGTGGGCGACACGTGGAAGTTCCAGGCCACGCACTTCCAGGGCAACTACGGAAAGATCGTCTCGCTGGTCAAGGGCTGCAAGGAGGTCAGCAAAGCCGAGCGCAACGACGACAAGTTCTCCGATCAGATCTGGGATCTCTGGAAGCTGGGCGATTACCGGGGCAAGTGGTACATGGTGCGAGCCGTCGACGCGCACGAGAGCGTGCATGAGTCACGTGTGTCGCCGGCGCTGGCAGCAGTGGCACCCCAGCTCCAGCAGGAATTCGCCAAGCTCCAAGTCAAGCAAAGCAAGAAGGTCAACACCGCGGGCGACGCGGTGAGAGCCATCATGAAGTCGGCGGCGTACAAGAAGGTCTGCAAGGAAGCTCGCGAGATCTGGGACGCCAAGTACGTCCAGCTCATCAAGGACGACCACGCGGCGCTGACGCCTGCCGCAGAGCACGGCGTGGTCGACCCGATGATCCGCAAGCTCAACCAGGATCGCTCGAGTGCCGGGCTCAGCGAGTGGTGGCCGAAAGGCTGGACTGGCTGATGGCCGACCCGGCCGGACCGCACACGGTCCTCCTCGAGCCCATCGCCGAGGACCCGCCGCAAGACACCATGGGTGCGCCAAGCGCGCAACTCGACTATGAGCCGGTGAGCCGTGCAACCCCGCCGCGCCTCACGTTCACGCTGCGGCTCTCCAATGACACCGCCGGCGACGTCGTGTTCGTCTCGAACCCCTATGAAGGGCTGACCTACTCGTTGTCGGACGCTGACGATTGGCCCGTGGCAGTCGATCGGCCCGTTCGCGAAGCCAAGATCGAGGGGACCTCGCCGTCCCGATCCGCGCGCCGGTCGTACTTGGCGGTCGATGGGGTCGAAGTGGCGGGCGAAGCGGTCGACCCTGGCGTGGCCATCGAGGACGACGAGATCCAGCTCGCTCCCGGAGACTCGCTCGTCTATCGGCTGGCAGTCGAACAGCGAACCGGACGGGATGATGACAAGGCCGGCCCGCTGACCGAAGGCAAGTACACGTTGCGCGTCTTGCTACCTTTGTCGCTATTGGTGGGCGGGGAACCTCGCGATTTGATCTTGCGATCGCCCGAGGTCGGCATCTCGGTCGCCTCCCGTTCGTAGCGCTGGGCATCCCACCTGCTACGCGCGGCGTTGAGGTTTCGCGGCCGAATTGACCGACAAGGGTTGAGAACCATCTAGAGCCGTGACGACTTCGTGAATCCTTCGTAGTCCGTAGCACCCTGCTCTTGCGCGGTGTGCGAGGTGCCTGCACAATTGACGTGCCGGGCAAGCAATGCGGGCGACGACCACATCTGGGAGTGGGCGAGGGCGGGCATGCTCGACAGCGAATGTTCGCGTGTCGCGCGGCATCTCAGATGTAGGAGGGGGAAATGTCACTGGGTCCGCTTCGGCGAGCGGCCGTGGAGTGTGGGATCAAAGCGGATCCGACAGCGGGCCTCGCATTTCGCCGCACCGCTGCACGTCTCGATGCGTCGCGCCCCACCCCTTCTGAGCGAGCGGCCATGGAGCAAAGCGCGGCCGCGGCATTGGTCAGCATCGCGTTGATGGGCGACCGCACCGATTTGGCGCAGATCCTTCGGCCGGATCCAGACATCGGACAAGTCTCGTGGTCGACCGCTTGCTATGAGATCGGCGGGCTCGTTCCCAGCGCCGTTCGGGATTTCGCCGATCCCGTCGAGGCGATCGGTGCGCTCGTCGCCTGCCCGGAGCCGGGCCATGTGGTGGCCGAGCTCATCGCGTCCACGGACACGGGGCTGCGATGGATCGCCATGACCCGCAACGACCGGCAGCTCGCCTTCCGGCTCCCCGACTCGGACACCGCGTCGGACCTGTCCGGGGCGGGCTCGGCCAACCTTGCCGGCGCGCTGCGACGGTGGCGCCAGCGGCTCGAGATGTGGTCCGCAGTTCGGGGCGGCACACCGGAGCCCGAATCGCGCGACGCGCCGCGGCCCGACGCGCTTGGCGCGCGCAGCGCCTCGGCGGCGACGGCAAGTGACCTGACCGGTGCGAACCTTCCGGTGGGGGGCTGGGCCGCAGTGGGCGCACGGAGCGAGGCGGCGGTCGTTGCGCCCGAATGGTTCCGGATGCTCGAGCTGCGCCTTGCGAACGTGGAGCAGTCGCTCGTGGCGTCGCGGCTGGCGGGCCTCGAGTCGGTGGTGGCCGGGCTCGCGTACGAAGTGCGCGCAGGTGCGGGACCGTTCGATCTCAACGGCGCGCGGCCGGGCATGACCGGTGCATCGGCGGCGATGCCGCCCGGTCCGGGTCTGGTGCCGCAGTCCCCCGTGGGTGGAGCGTCGATGGTCGGCCAGCCGGCGCCGATGAGCACGGTGGGCCCACCGCCCGAAGTGGCTCCGCCGAACCCGCTGCTGGGGAGCGGCGTCGCAGCGACCACCGCTGCGCAACCGGCGCAAGACGCGCCGGCGCCTCCGGCCGATCCCGCCCCGCAAGAGGTCGCTGCGGCGGACGACGAGCGCGAGCCGGAGACGCTTGCGGTCTTGTACGTCGACGAAGTCGGCCAGCTCATCGACCGAGTGGTGGCCGACGCGATCGACCACACGGTGGAGCACACCGGGATCACCATCGGCGACGCGCAGGAGATCAGCATCGAGGCGCTCGAGGCGGAGCTGCGCTACGAGATGGCGCTGGCCTGGGAGGCCCTCGTCGCACAAGCGTCAGGCGAGGTTCTCGCGGTCTCGGCCGAGGTGGTCACGAACGAGGCGGTCACCGGCGAGGCGCCCATCGACGTCCCTGTTGCAGAGTCGCCGGTCGCCGGCGACGCGGGCGACGAGCTCGTTGACTGGGACGGCGATGCCTGGACCGAGTGGCACCCCGATTCCGCGTGCGTGGCGGTCGAGGACGTCCAGGCGCTCGCACCGCCCAATCCGTTCGAGAGGGTCGACGGGCCAGACGGGTTCGCACCGTTCGGCGGCGCCTCGTTCCCGGCCGGAGAGTTGGGTGACGACCTCGCGACCTTCCACCACGGCGCGCCAGTGGCGAGCCTCGAGTCGTCGCGCGACCCGTGGCCGCTCGGCGGTCCGCCAACGGACGGGTGGGACGGTCGCGAATCGTCGGTGTCGCCGGGGTCGAGCGTGGCGACCCTGGTCGAGGCCGCGCCCCACCTTCCGGACGAGGTCGAGCTCATGGCGCGCACCGAAGTGCTGCGCCGTGCCGAGTGGGCGGTGCTGGCAGAGGAGGACGCTGCTGAGCCGGCGGCCGAAGAGGCATGGATGGAGTGGGTCACCTGGTCCCAAGCGGCCGAGTCGACCGGGCGCCAGGCCGCGATCGACTTCACTGCAGACACCGATGCCGCGCCCGGGACCTCGCACCCCGGTCGCTTGATCGCCCTCGTGTCGGCGCTCGTGCTGGCCGTCGGCGCCGCGGGGTTCGCGCTGTACCACTACGTGCCGGCCATCGGGAGTCTGGGGTGAGCCGATGGGTCGCCGTCCTGTCGCTCGCTGCTGTGTCGGCCCTGGTGGTGGGCTGCTCGTCGGGGGGTGTGGCGCGCGGCAAGGACGGCCAGGTCCGGCATCCGACGAACTTGTCGGTGTTCGACTTACGGGTCGGCGACTGCGTCGTGCCCCCCAAGAAGATCAAGGCCGACTTCGCCAAGGTGCGCGTGGTGCCGTGCCGCGACCAGCACCCGATGGAGTCGTTCGCGCTCGTGAGCTACGGCAAAGGCGATGCGTATCCGGGCCAGTCGGCGCTGCAGGACTACGCGAACGCCGCGTGCCTCGACCGGTTCTCGGGCTACGTGGGCTCCGACTACCGCGACTCCAAGCTCTTTTACACGTACCTCTTGCCGTCGCCACGGGGATGGAACGAGGATCACGACCGGAAAGTCGTGTGCTTGCTCACCACCACCGGCGCGCAGCTGACGAAGTCGGCCAAAGGCAGCCGGATGTGACGGGCGAGCGACGGTCGATCGTGGGGGGAGTGGGCTGATGGGTGCGCCGTTGGTCACGAGCACGGCGATGATCAAGTGCTCGTTCGGCGCGGCTCCCGCGACGCTGAACGCGACGCCGCGACCGGTCATGGTGGAGGAGAAGCCCATCGCGGCGATCACCGACATCGCGCCGGGCCTCAACATCCCGCCGTTCGGGCTTTGCTCGAGCCTGGCGAACCCCACCGTTGCCGCCGCGACTTCGGCGGCGATGGGCGCGCTGACGCCGATGCCCTGCGTCCCCGCGGTGGCCGCGCCGTGGCAACCCGGCTCGCCGACGACGATGGTCGGCGGTATCCCGGCGCTGACCGCGAACTCGATGTGCAACTGCGTCTGGGGCGGCGTCATCAACGTCGCCATGCCCGGCGCGTTGCGGACGACGGCGGGGTGAGCGAATGACGTAGCGGGCAGCGACGACCAGACACGTCACGAGACGGTGGGCGCCACGCCGCCCAACTGAGGGGTGAACCACACCAGTTCATAGCGGGCCGCCACCTGGGGTCCGTGCACAACCAACGCTCCGTGATCACGCGGAGGAAGGGGGCCATCGTGCCGACCTATGCAGCACCAGGGGTGTACGTAGAAGAAGTTCCATCAGCCGAGAAGTCGCTGAGTGCCGCGCCGACGGCGATCGCCGCGTTCGTGGGGTTCACGGCCGACAAGCCGACGGACGATCCGACCGACCCGGAGGGGCTCCGTCCCCGACTGGTCACCAGCTGGACCCAGTTCGAGCAGCTGTACGGAGGTTTCGCTGCCGGCTGCATGATGCCGTTGTCGGTGTACGGCTACTTCAACAACGGGGGTTCGATCGCGTACATCGTGCGCATCCCCAACACCGAGCCTTCCGGCGAGCCGGCGCAGCTCGCGCTGCCAGCGGTGGACCGTGCGCTGGGCAACCCGCTGCGCGTGGAGAGCCTCCAGCCCGACGCCGATCTCACGGTGCACGTCGAGCCGGTCGACAGCGAGGACGAGGGCGATGACGACGATGGGCCGTCGCACTTCCGGATCGACGTGTCCGAGGGCAACGAGGTGGTGGAGTCGTACGACGACCTCACCATCACCTCCGGGCCGCGGTGCGCCACCGACGTGATCAACGGCACGTCCACCCGGGTGAAGGTCTCGATCGACCTGGCCGACAGCGTCGACATGTCGGCGGTGCTCGAGGTGCTCAAGCCCGGCAGCTACCCGCTGCAGAAGGCCGCGCCGACACCGGTGCCGGTGAACGGCAAGCGTTTCGCCGGTTCGGCCTCGGCTCGCACGGGCATCCAGGGCCTTTCCATCGCGGACGAGGTCACGATGGTGCTCGTCCCCGACTTGGTCACCGCCTGCACGAAAGAGGACGGCAGCATCGACCTCGGCTTGTGGAAGCAGGTGCAGACGTCGATGATCGCCCACTGCGAGCTGCAGGCGAACCGAGTCGCGATCCTCGACTCGCCGCCAGGGATGACGCCCCAGCAAGTGAAGGACTGGCGTTCCGACGTGGCCATGTACGACACGCCGTTCGCGGCCTTCTACTACCCGTGGATCAAGGTCGAGAACCCGCTGGCCACCAACGGCGACGCAGAGATGCTCGTGCCGCCGTCGGGTCACATGGCCGGCATCTGGGCCCGCACGGACGAGACCCGCGGCGTGTGGAAGGCGCCGGCCAACGAGACCATCCGCGGCTGCCTCGATGTCGAGCGTGACATCACCAAGGCCGAACAGTCGCTCCTGAACCCGATCGGCATCAACTGCATCCGCCCGTTCGGCACCCGGGGTATCCGGGTGTGGGGCGCTCGGACGCTTTCGTCGGACAGCGACTGGCGCTACTTGAACGTGCGGCGCTTGTTCAACATGGTCGAGACGTCGATCCTCGACGGCACGCAGTGGGCCGTGTTCGAGCCGAACGACATGCGGCTGTGGGAAGGCGTGAAGCGGACGCTGAACGCATTCCTCCGCGGGTTGTGGCGCGACGGCGCGCTGTTCGGCGCGACGGCCGAGGACGCCTTCTACGTGAAGTGCGACGCCGAGACCAACCCGCCCGAGTCCATCAACGAAGGACGCCTGATCGTGGAAGTGGGGATCGCGCCGGTGAAGCCGGCCGAGTTCGTCATCTTCCGCATCAGCCACAAGAAGGAGACCGCTGCCTGACGGCGGCGGCCGAGACTAGGAGCTGAGTAGACATGCCGAAAGCCCAAGACCCGTTTCTCCACCTGAACTTCGCGCTCGAGGTGCAAGGCATCTCGGTCGCGATGTTCAAGTCCGTGAGCGGCCTCGAGAGCACCATCGAGGTCAGCGAAGTGCGCCAGCAGACCGCGGATGGCAAGCAGATCCTGATGAAGATCCCGGGCAAGGCCACTCCGAGTGACATCACGTTCAGCCGTGGCATGGACGCCACGATGGACCTCTGGAACTGGCACAAGGAGGTGCTCGACGGGCACATCACCAATGCTCGCAAGTCCGGCTCGGTGGTCCTGTACGACGAACAGCTGCAGGAGAAGTCGCGCTGGAACTTCGAGAACGCGTGGCCGTCGAAGATCTCGATGAGCGCACTCGACGCGGGCGGTAACGAGATGATCGTCGAAGAGCTCACGCTGACCTGCGACGCACTGATCCGGGAGAAGTAGTGCCCGGACTGCGGACGGAGTACGACTTCGTCTTGCCACGTGGCTTCGTCGACGCCGACGGCATGGTGCACCGCGAGGGCACCATGCGGTTGGCGACCGCCCGTGACGAGCTGGATCCCTTGCGGGACCTGCGCGTCACGGGCCCCGACGATCCCTTGCTCACCGTCATCGTGCTCGCCAGGGTGATCACACGGCTCGGTAGTCGACCGTCGGTCACGGCGAACGACTTGCAGGACCTGTTCGCCGTCGACCTCGCGTATCTCCAGGACTTCTACGGCGTCATCAACTTCGGCAATGAAGCCGAGATCGCCGAGCTGCTCGACGCGCAGCGAGCCGCGCAGGATGCCGCGATCGAAGCGGACGGACGTGCGCCCGCCGAGGAGTCGGCAAGCGCGGACTTGCTGGCCAATGAGGACGACGGCGCCTCGGCGGCGGCCGACGCCGACGTCGACCAGCCGGTGCCGGGTCGCAGGGGGTCCATCGAGGAGATCACCACCGGACCGCGATGAGGCACTATCCGGCGGATGCGCTGTGGGAGGAGATCGCGTATCTCGCCTACCACCTGCATTGGGACCTCGACCGGTTGCTCGACCTCGAGCACGAGGACCGGTCCCGGTTGGTGCGCGAGGTGGCCGCGCTGAACGAGCGCGCCTGGGAGGAGGTGCGCGCCAGTGTCTGAGGAGGAGTACCTCGATCAGGGTGTCACCGGTGAAGGCTTCCTCCTCGAAGTCGATGGCGTCGAGATCGGTCGGTTCGTGGAAGTCGAAGGCCTGCAAGTGACCATCGATGTGGTGACGGTCGCAGAAGGGGGCCAGAACGGGTTCGTGCACAAGTTCCCCGGCCGCATGACGTGGCCCGACCTGGTCTTCAAGCGCGGCCTCACCAAGAGCGACTCACTGCTCGACTGGATCAACAAGGTCGCCGGTGACGGATTCGCAGGCGCCGGGAACAAGGTCACCCGCAACACGGCGGCCGTGACCGTGCTCGACGCGGCGGGCAACCGACTGCGCTCGTGGGAAGTGGAAGGAGCGTTCCCGGTGCAGTGGTCGGGTCCCCGCTTCAGTGTCGACAACGGCGGGCTGCCGGAGGAACAGCTCGTGGTGACGCACCACGGGTTCAAGGCTTCGACCAAGGGCTGAGCAGACGATGGCGGAGCGGGCGGGGGATGGTCGTGTGAGGGCGGATCCAGGCGGGCGGAGCCTCGGATCACAGATTGCCGCGCGGTTACGCCCGCCAGGGCGGCGGGGCCGCCGCCAGGTGGTGACCGTGGGGTCGGTCGGCTCAGCGATGGGCATGTTCGGCCACCTCGTCGGTCATTCGCTGGTGGCGCGCCGCATCATCAGCGGGGCCGAGTCGTCACCGGCACCCGATGCCGCGTTGGCTTCGACGGGCGACTATCCCGTCGAGGTGCCGACCAGCGCGTGGGCTACGTGGTGGCTCGCGTCGTCGGCGAAGGCAGCTGAGGCGGCGCAGGCGGCGAGTGTGGCGCCGGCGGGTCGCGTGGCGGCGTCTTCCGCTGGCGCCCGGCGTGGCGTCCTGTCCGCAGGGACGATCTCGCGGGCGAGAAGCGTGGCGTCGACCGCCGGCGCCGCGCGAGCAGCAGCGCCGCCCGCCCGCGGGTTGCCACTCGCGAGCGGCTGGCGCACGGGAAGCCTGCTCGGTCCGGGGACCGGCCCAGCCGCGGGCGCGGCCCGGCTGGTGCGCCGCGACCAGGCCGATGCCAGCGCCTTCACGGATCCCGATCTCGCGGCCCGGCGCACCGCGAGCGCTCGCCGGTCCGCCGCCGCCCGGGGTGATGCGCCGCCTGCTGTGCTCGACCACCCGGGTCTGCGCCACTTGCGTCGGGACGCCGCCGACTCGACCTCGGCGCGACGGGCCACGCCCGGATCCTCGCTCAACCCATCGATCGGAGCCCCGCACGACGGCGTTCGTTCGTCCGGGGCCAGATCGCGGTCAGGGTCCTCGCCCGCGTCGCGGTCGGCTGATCGGCCCTCTCGGTCGCGGTCTGCGCCGCCACCCGCTCTGTCGCCGTCGCGCGAGGGTCCGTCACCGGGCGTCGCCTCGCCACCCGTCCGTCCGGTGGGCGCACGACGCGCCTCGCGCACCCCTGCCGACGACCCGGGCTCCGGCTCGCCGGGCGGAGGGGGCGCCGTCGCTGCGCCAACGGGCTCCGGCAGACCGGCGCGTGGCCGGCAGGCATCGCTGGACCAGCGCAAGGCACCGCCCGACGGTGGGCAGATCCGAGGCGATGGCGGGTCGGACACCTCGTCGTCGGGCCCGTCGACCTCGCCGATCTCGCGGACAGTGTCGCCGGAGCCGTCCGCGCCGTCGAGCGCCGGGCAGGCGGGCAGCGGGGTCGTGCCGGACACGTTGTCCTCGGGCGCTTCGACTTCGCCGGTTGCGGGGGCAGGGTCGTCGGGGCCGTCGCCTGGCCTTGGTGCGCCCCAGGGCTCCGAAGGCGACGATCGAGCGGCATCGCCTGGCTCCGCGACCGGCCGCGGGGGCGATGTCGGGTCGACCGCCGATCGCGTGCTGCGGACGGCCGACGAGTCTTGGAGCGGCGGGCGGGCGGCCGCCGGGTTGCCGTCGTCGCCTTCGGGCGGCGACCGCGGCGACGCGGCCCTGCCGCAGGACCGCTCGGCAGCGCGACCATCCGGGTCGCAGCGGTGGCGCACCGACGCCTCGCCGGTGGGTGCGGACCGGTCACCGGTGTCGGGCGGCGCGGGTGGCCCTGCATCCGGGGCATCGGCGTCGAGCGCCGCGGAAGTCGCGGCGGCGAGCGGGCTGATCGAAGCGCTGCGTCGCCACACCGAGGCATCGACGGGTGCCCCGTGGGCCCCTGACCTGTCCGGTGGCGACGGGGCTTCCGGCCGATCCAGATCCGCGCCCGCCGCCCGGCCGTTCACTCCGTCGTTCGCCCGGAGCGGATCCGCCGGGTCGGACACGGCGATGGGCGCGGCGGGGCGCGAGGCCCCGGATGCCGCGAGGTCGACGGGTTCCAGCCCGGTGGCGCGCCGAACTGGCGCGTCGGGCGGGCCGACCCGTGCGGCGGCACGAGCAGGCGGCGATGGCGCGCGAGCCGACGGGGTGGCTCGCGTGGCGGGTCGGGAGGACGCGCCGCGGAGCGCATCGCAGCCCGGCACCGGTGGTCGGCCGCCGGCTGGGGGGTCGGGCAGCCGGTCGTCGAGCGTTCGCCGATCGAGCGCCGAGTCGGGATCGACGAGCGCGCGGCCTTCGAACGTCGCCGGTCGGCCGTCTGACAGTGCGCTCGACCGGGGCGCGACAAGCGTTCGCAGATCGTCCGCCGAGTCGGGACCCGGGCGCGGCGCGCGGCCGGATGCCGGCTCGACGGGGGTGCGGGGATCGAGCGGCGGTCGGGCAGGCCCGTTCGTCGCTGACCGGGTCCCCGAAGATCGCTTGCGGCAGGCCGGCCGCGCCGCCGGCCTCGATGCAGCCCGTGCCGGGTCGGCCCGCTCGCTGGGGGCCGGTCCGGGTCTGGCGAGTGGTTGGGGGGTGCAGGCTGCCGCGATCCGAGCGGCGCGCCCGACGGAAGCGGCCGAGCGGTGGTGGAGGCCGCAGGCGGCGCCGTCCAGCAGCCACCGTGGCGCGCCCGTGCGCCGTTCGCCGGGGCTCCTTGGTGCACCCGACGCAGGCAGATCGGGCGGCGCGGCCGACGTGGCACTTCGCCGATCCTGGTCCCGGCCGCGCCCACCGGCCCACGCGATTGCTCCGCCGGGCGACCGCCGGGCGGCGCAGGGCGCTACCGCGGGCGGGCGACCTGGCTTCGGCCTGACGGCGTCCGCCACAACGGATCGCGCCGTGGCGGTGGCGCGCCGGCAGCCCAGCAGCGCCAGCGTGAGCTCGCCTGCCCCATCCCGCTCCCCGTCGGGCGGTGCGGGTTCCTCGCGGAGCGGGACTGACGAGGCGTCGACCGCGGCGCGGGCGCAACCGGGTGGAGCGTCCGGGATCCAGGGCGCAGGCACCACCTCGCCAGCTGCGACGACTTCGTCGAGTGCCGCCGGGCGCGTCGCGGCGGGAAGCGCGGGTGCGGCGACTCGAGGCGTCGGCGCAGGTCCAGCCGCCGGGTCGCGCTTGTCGCAGCCCGGCGCACGTCCAGCCGCCGGGTCGCGCTTGTCGCAGCCCGGCGCACGTCCGGCCGTCGGCTCGCGCTTGTCGCAGCCCGGCGCAGGTCCGGCCGCCGGGTCGCGCCCGCTAGGGGGCGGCGAGGGGATGCCGCGCGCGAAGGCCGGCGCCGCGGCAGGGCGGTTCCTCGCCGCGCTGCCCGACGCAGGCCGGTTGCCCGCCCGCCCGCTGCCCGCGTCGCTCGCCCCGCTCGCGGAAGCGATAGCCGGACCGTCGGCGGTGCGAGGCCCAGCCGCCGTGTCGGTGCGGGCCGACGCGCCCGTACGGCGGGCGCTCGGCGCCGCCGGGAAGGCAGCGGTCACGGTGGGGCGGGTCATCCACCTCCGTGAGCCGGTGGAGCGCACGCCGGTCGGCGTGGTCGCACACGAGCTCGTGCATGCGGCGAGGCCGTCGCCGCTGCCGCGGTTCTACGCCGACGACACGGCGTCCGCGGAGGAGACGTTGGCGCGGGCTGTCGGTCAACATGTCCAACGGTCGCTCGCCGTGGGTCGCCCCCCGGTTGCCCGCCTCCTTCCCCCCGCTGTGAGCAGTTCGCCACCTGGTGGGTGGTCAAGTGCTCACAGCTCGGTGGGGTTGGCGGGTGGGCGGTCTGGTGGGTTCGGCGAGGTTGGCAGATCCAGGTCTGCTGTGAGCAGTTCGCCACCTGGTGGGTGGTCAAGTGCTCACAGCTCGGTGGGGGGCTCGGGTGGGGGGGCGACGGTTCGGCGGGTCGGGACGGCCGGGCTCGCGGTCGGTGGACTCGGCGGGTTGGCGCGGTCGGTGCAGTCGGTCACCGGGCCCCGCAGCGCGGTCGGGCCCCGCAGCGCGACCGGGCCCCGCAGCGCGGCTGGGCCCCGCAGCGCGACCGGCGCGAGCGGTTCGGGGCCCGCCGCAGGGACGGCAGGCGGTGGGAGCGGCGGCCAGTCACCGTCGGTGTCCGCGACGCCGGGGTTCACGGGGCCGTCGGGCTTCGTGACGACGTCGATCGGGCGGCCGGCCATGGGTCCGGTGCAGCCCTCGACCACCATCAGCCGCCAACTCGATCCCGCCGTGCTGCGGCGCCTCTCGGGTGGAGCGAACGGCGGCGGGACGTACGTCGGAGGTGCCAGCGGGGGTGGCTCCGGCAACGGTGGTGGGGTCCCGGGTGGCTTCGGTCCGGCGAGCACGTCGGGAGCCCACGTGATTCGCCGTTCGGATCAGCCGCTCGCCAGCTCCGCGCCGCCGCAAGGCGATGGCGGCTCGCCTGTTGTGCCCGGCGGGCCGGTCGGGCCCCCCGCCGTGACATCGGACCTGATCGACCAGATCGTCGACCGTCTCGAGGCGCGACTTCGTGATGACCTCGAACGTCGGGGTCGGTGGCTGCCGTGGGAGTCGTTGTGACGCGCCGCATCCACATGGGACGGCGCCAAGGAGGCGGCCATGGCCGGTGACAAGTCCTTCCTCGAGATCGAGGACGGCAAGCGCATCGAGTGCAAGTTCAACCCAGCCGAGCTCTCGGTGACCCGGAGCAACAACTGGTATGTCGACCCCTTGCCGGGCAAAGGGGTGGCCAAAGCGCGCTACGGCGGCGCCGGGTCCGGGATGTTCGCGTTGTCGCTGTTCTTCGACACCACCGACACGGGCCAGCCCGTCACCAGCTACACCGGTCAGATTCTCGGGCTCCTCGAGGTGAACCCGAAGCTCCCCGGCAGCGACGAGGCTTCTGGCAACGTGCGACCGCCGTGGGTGCGATTCCACTGGGGTCAACTGCACTCGTTCAAAGCCGTGGTGACCTCGGCGACGGTGAACTTCGACTACTTCTCGTCCGAAGGCACACCACTGCGGGCGCGTGCCGACCTGACGCTCCTGCAGTTCGAGGAGGAGATGGCGTTCGGCCGCCAGAACCCGACGTCGGGCACGCCCCGCCCGCACCGGGTGCACCGCATCAGCCCCGGCGAGACGCTCGACCGGATCGCCGCTGCGCACTACGGCGATCCCACCCGTTGGCGCACGATCGCCGCGGCCAACGGCATCGAGGATCCGTTCGCGCTCCGGCCCGGAACCCTGCTGTCGATCCCGCGGCTGGAGGGCTGAGCGGTGCCACAGGGGATCGACGCGCCACTGCTCCAGATTGACGGCCGAGAGCTGAGCGACGAGCAGCTCAACGCCTTGGTCGAGCTGCAGCTCGACTTGGGGCTGAACGTGACCGGACGCTGCGTGATGACGTTCACCGATGTCGGACAGAAGCTGTTGCGCCAGGGCCCGTTCAAAGTGGGCGCTCGGGTGGTCGTGAAGTTGCCGGTGGCCGACAAGGCATCGGCGGCCACGGTCGAGTGCGCCACGCTGGAGGTGACCGGTATCGAAGTTCGCTGCGGCGCTGGGGCGGACGCCGAGCAACTCGTCGTCATCGCCGACGACTTGTCGCACCGGTTCAGCCGCAGGACCACGTTCGTCGCCAAGCAGCAGATCAAGTACGCGGACCTGATCCGGACGATCGCCTCGACCCATGGGGTGCGGGCGGCCATCAACCTCAACGGGAGCGTGTTCGAGTACCTCGTCGTGGCCGACACCGATCTGGCGCTGCTGCAGCAGATCGCGGCCCGCACCGCGTGCAGCTGGTGGATGGAAGGCACCACGTTGCACGTCACCGACCAACCACCCACCCCGGCGGTCGAGGTCAAGCTCGGTGACGACGGCGGTCTGTTCTCGCTGCAGGTCCGGGGCCGGTCGTTCGCTCCCTCGAGCGTGCGGGTCCGCGATTGGGAGCCGAAGAACCAGAAGCCCTTCGAGCAGGAAGCGAAGACTCCCGACGGAGTTCCCACGTCCACCTTCGCCCAACGCTTCGAGATCGGCGCGGTGAGCTCGGCGTTTCCCGGGCAGCCGAAGCAGTTCGGCCAGCTCGGGGTGCTCAGCCCCGACGAGGCGAAAGGCCTGTCGAAAGCGCTCATGCAGACCGGGTGGGACGGGCAGGTCGTTGCCCGGGGGACCGCTGCGGTCAACCCGCACTTGGCGCCGGGGAGCAAGGTGAAGGTCGCCGGTGCCGGGGATCTCGACGGGATGTACCCGCTGTCCTCAGTGAGCCACGTGTATCGCCGCGCCACCGGTCTGCTCACCCGCTTCGTCGCGGGCGAGCGACGACCCCACGGCATGGTCGACAGCCTGGCGCCCGCGGCCGGCTACCTCGGGGGCACGCTCAACCGGCGCGAAGGACTCGTCGTGGGGCTGGTCACCAACAACAAGGACCCCGAAGGCGCGTGGCGGGTCCAGATCTCGTGCCCGACGCTCGACGATCAGCTGACGACGACGTGGGCCCGGGTGGCCGCTGTCGGCGCCGGCAACGACAAGGGCATCGCCTACCTCCCGGACATCAACGACGAAGTCCTCGTCGGTTTCGAGGGCGGCGATCTGCGACGCCCGATCGTGCTCGGCTCGCTCTACAGCGGCAAGAACAAGCCACCGGTCGACGTCGGATCGGAGCCCGAGCCGGCCGCTTGGCGGACCAAGTCCCGCAAGGGCCACCTCATCGAGTTGTCCGACTCGGCCTCGAGCCCACAGCAGCACATCTTGTTGAAACTCGGCGACGGCAACCACCTCGTGAAGGTCGCCGGGAACGAGATCATGATCCAGGCACCCCAGACCAGCCCGATCACCGTCCAGGCCGGTCAGGCGTCGGTGAAGCTGTCGTCGGGCAACGTCGAGATCTCGGGCATGAACGTCACCATCAAGGCCGAGACCGAGCTGAAGCTGCAGGGGCTGATGATCCAGGCCAAGGCCCAGACGGCCGGCACGGTCGAGGCGGGAGGGCCGCTCGAACTGAAAGGCGCGATGGTGAACGTGAACGGCAGCGGGCCGGTCGTGATCAAGGGCGCCGCGGTGGCGATCAACTGATGTCCGACCACTTCGCCCCCGGCCTCCCCGAAGGTTCCGCACCCGACCCTGCGTTCATCGGGCGGGGCGTCCGATTCCCGATGGGCGTGGACCACACGGGCAGCATCGCGTTGACATCGGGCCCCGACGACCTCGACCGTTCGATCCGGGTCGTGCTGGCGACAGCGCCGTCGGAGCGGGTCATGCGCCCACGCTTCGGCTGCCGGATCTGGGACCTGCTGTTCGAGCCGATCAACGCGAACACCCTCGGTCTGATGGCCCACGCGGTGCGCGAGGCGCTCGCCGAGTGGGAACCGCGCGTCGACGTCGAGAACGTGGAGATCCACCCTGACGGACGAGATCGTGGGCTGGTGCACATCGAGGTGACGTACCAGGTGCGCACCACCAACGATCGGCGCAACCTCGTCTACCCGTTCTACGTGATCCCCCGAGAAGAGGAGTAGGGCGATGCCGTTGCCTGCGCCCGAGCTGGACGATCGCCACTTCCAAGACCTCGTCGACGAGGCGAAGCGCCTGATCCCTCAGTTCTGCCCCGAATGGACGAACCACAACTTGTCCGACCCGGGCGTGGCGCTGATCGAGCTGTTCGCGTGGATGTCGGACCTGGTGCTGTACCGCCTGAACCAGGTGCCTGATCGCTACTACACGAAGTTCCTCGACCTCGTCGGGATCGAGCCATTCCCGCCATCGGTCGCGCGCGCCGACCTGACGTTCTGGCTGTCGTCGGTCCTGCCGGATCCGGTGCTCGTGCCGGCCGGAACGCAAGTGGCCACGCCGACGGCCGGCGACGGCGAGCGCGTGGTGTTCTCCACCACGACCGATTTGGTGATCGCCCCGCCCAACCTCGTGGCGGCGCTGCGCGCGCTGGCGGGCGACGAGGAGCACTTCGAGGACGCCATCGACGATCTGCGCTACGAGGGCGGCACCGTCGTGTGCTTCGCCTCGCAGCCGCTGACCCCGGGCGACGCCTTCTACCTCGGCTTCGAGGAGACCTTGGGCGGCAACGTCATCGAGCTCACGATCCAAGCGTCGGTCGAGGGCATCGGCGTCGACCCGACCGACCCGCCGCTGGTGTGGGAGGCGTGGACCGGCGAGGTCTGGATCCCGCTCCACGTGTACCGGGACACCACCGGCGGCATCAACCGCGACGGCACGGTCGCCTTGGTGATGCCGATGCGCCACGACGCCCTCACCGTGGGCGGCGTGCGAGCGCATTGGCTTCGCGCTCGCCTGCTCGCCCCGCGTGCCGGCCAGCCCGCGTACGTCGCGTCGCCGCAGATCCGTTCGCTGAAGGCTGACTCGCTCGGCGGAACGGTCGCGGCCGAGCACGCGGAACAGGTGGGACCCGAGTCGCTGGGGAGGAGCACCGGTCGTCCCGGTCAGCACTTCGTCGTGTTGCACCCGCCGGTGCTGCCGCGGCGCGAGGGCGAGGGCGTGGCGGTCACGACCAACCGCGGCGCCGAGACCTGGCGGGAGGTCGACGACTTCACCCGCTCGGGGCCCACCGATCGCCACTTCACGTGGGACGGCGCCAGCGGCACCATCCGCTTCGGACCACAAGTGCGCTACGCCGACGGCACGATCCGCCAGCACGGCGCGATCCCGCCCGACGGCGCAGAGGTGTCCGTGACCGGCTACCGCCACGGCGGTGGCGCAGCGGGCAACGTCGGCGCCGGCACTCTCCGAGTCCTGCACACGACCGTGCCGTACATCAGCCAGGCCGAGAACCTGCAGCCAGCGCTCGGCGGGGTCGACGCGGAGTCGGTCGACAACGCCAAACTCCGCGGCCCGATGACGATCCGCACCGGCCAGCGAGCGGTGACGGCCACCGACTTCGAACGGCTCACGCTCGAGTCCTCGATCGAGGTGGCGCGGGCGCGCTGCCTCGCGCCGAAGGCGTCGGGCGGGCCGGTGCGGCTGTTGGTGGTGCCGCGCGTCAAGCGTCCGGTGGCGCAGCTGAGCATCGACGACTTCGCGATCAGCGACGCCCTGCTGCAGCGGGTGTCGGGCCACCTCGACGAGCGCCGCATCCTCGGGACCACCGTCGAGGTCGGCACGCCGTACTACCAGGGCGTGACCGTGGCAGCGTTGCTGAGCGCGCACGCCGGGCGTCCCGTGAACCTGATCCGCCAGCGGGCGCTCGACTTGCTGTTCGGCTACGTGAACCCGGTGACGGGCGGGCCCGAGGCCGCGGGATGGCCGTTCGACGACGATCTCAACGCGGCACAGATCTCACAGCTGCTGGAGACCGTCGAAGGGGTCGAGCGCGTCGACGAGGTGCTGCTGTTCGAGTACGACCTGCGCACCGGCGTGCGACAAGGGCCGGCGCGCGACATGATCCGCCTCGAGCCTGACTCGTTGTTCTTGTCGGCGCGCCATCAGGTGGTCGTGCGTTGACCTTGGTGCCCGTGCCCGGTGATCCGGACGAGCGGTTGCCTGCCGTGGTAGGCGCTTCGGTGCCCGACCGCGTGCGTGCGGCGGCGATCCGGCGCTACGCGCGCCCCGACGACTGGTTGGTCAACCAGCTCCCGATGGGGATGCTCGAAGACGACTTCTTCGTGCGGTTCGTCCGCATCTTCCAAGCAGTCGCCACGACGGTCCTCGAAGGCGTCGACAACCTGGACAACATCCTCGACCTCACCGTGACACCGGACCCGGTGGTGCGGTGGCTGGGCAGCTGGATCGACGTCGAGGACATCGACTCCTCGCTCGACCACGAGCTGCAGCGCCGCATCGTGCGCGAGTCGGGTCGGATGCTGGCGTGGCGGGGCACGCGCCGCGGCGTCGAGGCCCTGGTCGAGCTCGTCAGCGGTGCGCCGGCCACCGTCGAGGACTCCGGTGGGATCTTCGCCGAAGGCACCGCCGATCACCGCCATCCCTTTGTGCGGATCGACGCGGCGTCGACCGGCTGGCTCCCCGACGACGCGTTCGTGGCGGTCATCGGGCGCGAGTTGCCCGCGAACGTCGAGTACGCCGTGTTCGTCGACGGTCGGCGCCTGTGGCCGCCGCCGGAGCCCGACCCGGAGCCGGAGCCCGTCGCCGCGCTGCCGGCCGGGTGGCCGCAGGACTGGCCGGTCGACGGCCTCGGTTGGGCCCTTGCGCACCACCACCACGACGACGATGCGGAGGAGGCCCCCGATGCCTGAGATCACGTGCCCGAGCTGCGGGAACGTCGCGAACTTCGACCGGCTCAACCGGGACGCCAGCGAGTTCTGCCCGGTCTGCGACTACCCGTTGTTCTGGGCGCGGTCGACGGCGTTCGCTTCGGATCTGGTGGCTGCCGGTGACATCGGCCTGCGACGCCTGCCCGGCACGGCCGGCCACACCACGGAGCTCAACTTCCCGTGCCCGGCGTGCAGCGAGCCCAACCCGGTGACCGGTGTGCTGTGCATCCGGTGCGGCGCGGAGCTGCACCCCCAGCCGGTCGCCCCGCCGCCCCCACCACCGATGATCGTTCCACCCCCACCGCCACCGCCACCGGTGAAACAGTCGTGGTGGCCGGTGATCATCACGATGCTGGTAGTGGCCGCCATCGCCGTGCTCGTGTGGATCCTGGTGCACTGAGCCCTGCCCAACGGATCACGCGAGGGCCTGCGGCAGGGTTCAGTGGACGGCGACAGAGGTGTTGTTGCTGTCGCCGGCGACGAGCGTGAGGTTGGTCTTGGACCCCGACACGGCGTTGTTGCTCGAGTCGGTGCCGGAGACGGACACCGAGTAGCCGCTCCCGACCGGTAGTCCGCCGATCACCACGGGCATGGTCGGGTTCGTCACGTCGACCGAGATGCCGCCCGGCCCGGTGAGCGTCACGTCGGTCACCGTCGTGCTGGCCGGCGTGACCGACACCGAGATGCTGGCGCCCACCGTCGGCGTCGACGAGTACGACTCGCCGATCGCGAGCGTGTGTGTGTCGGTGGCCGTGATGCTCGCGCCGCCTTGGCCGCTGGCGGTGACCGTGACCGTGTAGCTCACCCCGGGCGTGAGATCGTCATACGTGGTGCCCGAAGTGGGGCTGATCGTGCCGCCCGGTCCGGTCAGCGTCACGGTGGCGGCTGTGGAGTCGACGCCGGCCGCGTACGTCGGCGAGACGGTGACCGATCCGAGCTTGTCGAACTCCGCCGTCTTGGTGGTGGTGGCGCCGTCGGTGACGCTCGCCGAGATGGGCGACACGGTCGTGTAACCGGTCCCGTTGCTCGCGTTGACGGTCCACGATCCCGCCGCGACGTACGCGGTGAACGTGCCGGATCCACCCGACGCGAAGTTGCCGGTGGTCGTGGCACCCGAGCCCGGTCCGGTGGCGGTGATCTGCACACCGCTGGTGCTCCCGTTCGTGCTGGGCCCGTCGAGGACGGTGGCGGTGACCGAGATGCGGCCTTCTGCCAGAGTGGCCGAGCGGTTCACGCTGGCCGCGTCGCTCGGCGCGACCACGAACGTCGTGGTCGCCGCCACCACTTGGTGCCCGCCGCTGTCGGGGGTCAAGGCGTAGTGGTTGGTGGCGTCGACCACCTGAGCGGTGTACGTGCCGGGGTACACGTTGGCGCTGAACGTCGCGGCGCCGCTCGAGATGGTGGCCCCCGACACGGTCGACCCGGTGCTCGACGCGTCGGCGGCCAAGGTCGCGGTGCCGCTGTCGATCGTGTCGCTGCCGACGCCCGGCGAGACGCTCAAGTGCACGGTGTGGGCCGTGGCCGCCAGGTCCTCGGCGAGCTGGTACACGACGCTACCGGTGAGCGGGATGTTGTCTGCGGTCGCGGCGTCGAACCCCGTCGCGCTGAACGCGACCGAGTAGGTGTCGTTCGGCAGCCCGCTGATCGAAAAGGCGATCGAGGTGCAGTCCGGGCTCGCCGCCGGGCAGTGGACGGTGGCCGTGCCGGTGTGGCTGCTGTCGCCCTGGCCGGTGGCGGTGACCGTCACCGAGACGCCGGTCAGGGGTTGGTTGGTCTTCGCGCCGAAGTGCGCGGTGATGGTGCCCTTCACGGTGTTGACCTGTAGGGGCAGCGGCATGGTGAGGTTCTGTGTGGACCCTGGCTGGAGCGTGACGCCGCGAATGAGCGTCTGGTAGTTGGGCACCGACGCGGTGACGCTCCAGCCGACCGGGGCGAGACCGGTGAACGTGAACACGCCGCCGCTCACCGCGCAGTCAGACGGGTTGGAGGTTCCGCCGTCGGTGCACTGCTCGAACGACGGCCCGCTGATCGTGACCGTCGCGCCCGCGAGCGCGTGGCCTCCCGGATCGGTGACCGTCACGACGAGCGTGGCGGGCTTCGCCGACAGCACGGCCTGCCCGGCGTCCACGTCGAGCTGGGAGGGCGTCACCGAGTAGCTGGCAGCCGAGCCGTCCGTCTTGGTCGGCCCGGTGTAGCCGCTCAAGGTGACGTGCAGGGAGTACGTGCCGGGCAACAGGTCGGGGAACGTGAACTTGCCGTTGCCGTCGGTGGTGGTCGAGCCGGCGGTGGCACCCGATCCGTCCTCCAACGTGATCGGCACGCCGGCCAACACGTTGGTGGTCTGGCCGTTCACCTGGGCGATCAAGGTGCCGTGGACCGAGCCGAGCTGCTGCAAGGTGAGGGTCGGCGTCGCGGCCTGACCGCCGCTGACCGAGATGCTGGTGCTCGACACGAGCGGCGAGCTCGACAGCGACCCGTAGTGCGCCTTGGCAATCGCGATGGTGTAAGTGCCGTCGACCAGGTCCGGGAACGGGCACGAGCCCGACGAATCGGAGGTCGCGGTCGTCGTGTGGCCGGCCGAGTCGGTGAGCGTGCACGTCGCGCCGGCAAGGGTGCTGAACGTTGGCGGCGCCGCGGTGGGGTCGGTCGTGCTCTGCGCGGTGATCGTGATCGTGTTGAGCTTCCGCATGGTCGGCGAGAGCGACGACGCAGCACCCGCGGGTCGCAGCGCGGCGTCGTCGGCCGGCGCCACGAACGCGGTGGCCGAAGCGGTCGAGTAATGCGCTGCGCTGAACTGCACCGTGTACGTGCCTGCCGGGATCGCGCTGCTCCCACCCAACGTCGCGGTGATCGCATGGCTGGTTGGATCGACCGACACCTGCACCGCGCTGCCGCCAGGCGGCGCGGAGGTCACGGTGGCGGTGACGGCCTGGTCTCCGGAGATCGACGGGGTGAACGTCACGGTGCCGCCGAGCGTGCCGGGCCGGGCGGACAGGGCGATGGCGGGCACGCTCGACGAGTACAAGAAGTTGCCCTGGATCGAGTTGCCGGTGAAGTCGGTGTGGCTGGCGCTGAGCGTGATCGGGTTCAGCGTGGCTTCGGTGGGGGCGGTGTCGGTGCCGGAGGCCGGGAACGTGTACGCACCCGTGGAGTCGGTCGTGGCGGTGAACGTCGCGGCTTGTGGTGGGCAGTCACCGCTCGGGCATTGGGTTGGATCGACCGTCATGCCGCTCATCGTCACGGTTGCGTCCGGAACGCCCACCATCACCCCGTCGCGGTTCCACACCACCCGGCCGGTGGTCGGCGTCGGCGTCTGGCGGAGGTGCAACGTCACGGTGGTGGTCGTGTTCAAGGCGAGGTTCACCGGGATCTGCGCTGGTCCGATCAAGTCGTAGCCGGGGATGGTGGCCGTGACCGTCGTGGCACCGCTGCCGTCGGGGAGGCCTTGTGCCAACGCCGCTCCGCCGCTGTTCGTGTGGCACGTCGCGACCGTCGGGTCGGCCGGCGAGTACGTGCAGGTGGGGTCGGCCGAGTCCGGCGGGTTGATGTCGCTGGGCGCGGTGACGGTGACCGCCGCGTTCGATGCTGCGGTGAAGGCCGCGCCGGCGGTGGACGTGAGGACCTGGACCTTCAGCGCGGCCAGCTGGTCGATGGTGACGTCGTGGGCGACCGTGGTGCCTGCATTGATGCTGAACGCCGTGCTCTCGGGTGGCTCGTACGTCTTGAAGCCCGCCGCTTTGACGGTGAGCGTGTAGCTGCCGCTCGGAAGGTCCTGGGCGTACTGGTACTCGCCCGTTGCATCGGTGGTGACCGGGTCGCACGTCACGACGAAGCTGCCCGCGGTGCTCGGATCCGGCGCCGACGTGCAGTCTGCGCCGGTGGAAGCCGAACGGCTGGTGCCCGTCAGCGTGACGGTCGCGCCGGCGATGGCCTGGCCGTTCAGCGCCCGGTTGCGGATGATGCCGTTGAGGGTGCCGAGCGGTTCGAGGAGGAACTGTGCCGACGCCGGTCCGGTGTTGCCGACCGAGACCTTCTGGGTCCCGTCGACGAATCCGGTCGCCGCAGCGTTGACGGAGAGCACCCCTGGCGGGATGCCGGCCAGCGGGCTTGCGCACGTCTTGGTCGACGAGGCATCGACTTGCGCGCCCTTCAAGTCGAACGCGCCGGCCGAGTTGGTGGTCGCGGTCCACACGCATCCGTCGTCGACGGGTTGGCCGTGGTCGTCGGTGAGCGTTGCGGAGATCGTCGCGTCACCGATCGGCTTGCCGGTGGCGAGCGACAGCACCGTGCCGACGACCTCACCCTTCGGAGGAGGCGGTTGCGGCGGGCTCGGGTCGAGCGCGACGTCGATCGCCGGCACGATCTCCCCAGGCTGGATCGTGACGATCTGCGAGGCCGGCGCGTTCTCGAAGTGGTCGAACGACAGCGTGTACGTGCCGGGTGGGACGCCGCTCAGCACATAGTCGCCGCCCGCGGCAGTGAGCGTCTTCAACGTGTTGGTCTGGTCGGTGAGGGTGACCCCGACACCCGCCAGGCCACCCCCACCCGTCTCGGTGACCGTGCCGTGGATGGTGGAGGTCGCACTCGACAGCGCCAGCGCGACGTTGGTGTTGCCCTTCAGCTGAACTTGTTGTGTCTGGGTGAGCCAGCCGTCGCCGCTGACGGTGAGGGTGTACGTGCCGGGGATCGGCAGTTCGGGCAACGTGAACGTGCCGATCGGCGCAACCGTGAGGGTGGACGCCGTGCGCGTCTGATCACTGCCGCTGAGGCTCACGGTGACGCCGCCCACCGGTTGTCCTGCGGCCGACACCAGGCCCGTGATCGTCCCCGATCCCGGCGCCAGCGTCAGGTCGGCGCCCGACGCCGAGCCGCCTGCGCCGAGCTTGATGAGCCGCGTCGCGGTGCCGTAGCCGCGGCGGCTCGCGGTGACCAGGTACGTGCCGGGCGTGCTGAGGCCCGACATCGACCACTTGCCGACGTCCTTGCCCGTGCTCGGCGTGTGGGTCGTGTACGTGTTCGTGCCGTCGGTGATCGTGAGGTCCACGCCGCCGAGCAATCCGCTCGGGCCGTGCACCGAGCCCGACGCGGCGCCCTCGCCGGCCGCCAGGTTGACGTTGACGCTGACGGGCTTGTCGGCACTGCTGACCGACACGACCTGGCTGATGGTCTGGTAGCCGGGCTTCGTGAAGGTGAGCAAGTAGTACGCCGGCGTTGGCAGACCGGCGAAGGCCCAGTTCCCACCCGCGTCGGTGGTGGTGGTGCGCTTCGGCGACACGGCCTGCGGTGCGGTGAGCAGCGAGGGCCCGAACTGTTTGGTGACGGGTCCGTCCGACGGGTCGACACCGGTGGCGGCGTCGCCCGACCCGGCCAGCTGGTCCGCCGTCGTTGCGTAGGGCGAAGCGGCGCCGAGGAGTCCGGCGAGCTTGCTGATCCCGCCCAGCGCGCCGGTCAACAAGCCGGCGTGCGTGCCACCGGCCACCGAAGGATCGAGTGCGGAAGCCGCCACCAGCGAAGTCGGCTGGACGGTCACCGTCACGCTGCCCGGGTCCTGCGCGGTGACTTGCCCGGACGTCACCCCGCGGCCGTTGCTGAGCGCGCTGGCGGAAACCGACGGCCCTTGGCCTGCGGCGCTGCCACCGGTGGAAGAGCCGCCGGCACCGCTCGCCGCACCGCCGGTTCCCGAGCCGCTCGCCGCACCGCCCGCCGCGCTGGTGACGCCCGGCGGCACGCCGCTGCCGGAGTTGTTGCGGTGGGCCAGCTTGTTGATGCCGACGCCCACACCGACGATCCACAGCAGCAACACGGCGGCCACCGCGAGCACTCTCATGGCGTTGCGGCGGAAGACGGCCGGCTGCACGAGTGACCCGCGGAGGTAGATCGGAGTGGTCCACCCCTGCACCCGGACCATGAACGCCGACCGCTCTTCCGCGCCGAACCAGTTGCGCCGCCGCCGCACGCTGGCGGGCACGACGGCCTCCTCGCCGGGGAGCAGCGTCACCGAGCGGGGGGAGAAGGCGACTTTGGTGCCCGGGTCGGGGCTGGTTGCCGACAAGCCCACCGACGTGGCCTCGCGGCCACGGTTGCGAAGGGCGACGCGGAGCTTCCCGCGCCGGGTCCCCCGCGGCTCCTCCGGCTCGAGCCAGGCCTCGAGGGTGCTCGTGTCGCCCACCAGCAGCGTGAGCTCCTGCACCGTGCTGGGTCCAATCGGCGCGCCGCGTGTCGGGTCGACGGCTTGCAGCTCGAGACCCGCCAGGTGCTCACATGCCGGGAAGCCGGCAGGGAGGGTGACCGTGGCCTCGACCCGCGTCGACTCGCCGGGGCCGAGGGTGACCGTGCCGGCCGAAGCTTCTCGCACCCAGTCGTCGGACAAGCCGACGAGCCGGAACAGGAACGCCACGTTGCGGTTGCTGCGGTTGCGCAACACGATCGGCAACACCGTGGGTGTCGCTGGGGTGATGGCGAAGCGCGGGCATTCGCTCTCGATGCCGGCCAACGCACCGGCCGGGTCACCGGGCGCGCCACCCCATTGGTCGGGGCCGCGCCCACCCGGTGGTGGCGGTGGCGCCGGCGGCGGGGGTGGGGGTACGGGAAGGTCGGCCATGGGTCAGCTACCGGTGAGCGTCGGGCTCACGGACTTGTTGCGGTCGGTGGAGGTGATCGTCACTTGCTGGGTGATCTGGGGTGGGGTGTTGGGCGGGAACGAGAACGCCACGACGTACGTGTCATCGAGGTCCATCCCCGCCAGCCAGTACTGCCCAAGGCTGTTGGTGAGCGTGGTCATCACCGGTGTGCCGGGGAACTGGCTGGCCCGGTACAGGCTGACTTGGACGTTCGCCTGGGGCTGCGGGCCTGGGCAGGCGACGGTGGTGGTCGTCGTGTCGCCCGTGCCCGGCGTTCCGGCGGGCGGGCAGGTCGGCTGCACTTTGACGGTCCCGGTGATGGTGGCCTGCGGTTGCATCTGCGCGGTGAAGCGCGCGGCCTGCCCGGCGCCGAGCGTGAACAGCTGGGTGGTCGCGGGCGCGCCGGACCGGCTGAACGTCACCGTGTACGTGCCCGGTGGAAGCCCGGCGAGGAGGTAGGCCCCGGTGCCGTCGGCCGAGGTGGTCCGGAACGTAGAGGATCCCGACACGGCCGCGATGGCGACCCCGCCGAGACCCTGGCCTGCCGTTCCGCACGGAGGGTTCGGTTGGGGCTCGGCGGCTTGGCAGACCGTCGCGCCGGATATCGACGCGGCGTTGGCGGTGAGCGACGCGTTGACGCCGGTGGCGTTCAACGTGCCCTGGGGGTCGAGCGCCACCGACCGGGTCACGGAAGTCAGGTCCGCGCGCGAGAACGTCACGGTGTACGTGCTCGGCGCGGGCAGCCCCGTCAGCAGGTAGCTGCCGAGCGTCCCGGCGGTGGCCGTGACCGCGTGCACGGTGACTTGGCCGTTGGTCGCCGACACCACCACCCCGCCGACGGCTTTGCCGTTGAGCGTGGCCACCCCGGAGATCGAACCGGCGCCGGGGGTGAGCGTCACCGAGATGCCGGTTGCTGCCTGCGCACGGCTCAAGCTCACCGAGATCGTCTGCGTCCCGTAACCGTCGTGGCCGACGGTGAGCGTGTACGTGGCGGGCGTCGGCAACCCGCGAAGCGTGAACGACCCGACGCTGTCGCGGGTGAGGCTGACGGTGCCTGTCGCAGTGGTCGCGTTCGAAGCGGTGATGGTGGCGCCGCCCAGCGGCCCGGTCGGGGACCGCACGGTCCCGCTGATCACCCCGTCGCCTGTCAGCAGCGGGATCTCGAGGCCGTCGCGGTGCTCACCGGCTTGGAGCGTGATCTGCTGGATCGACGGCGAATAGCCCGCCTTGAGGACGGAGATCTCGTACGTGCTCGGTGACAGCACGTTGCTGAGCGTGAACTTGCCGCCCGCGCCGACCGGCGTGGTCTCGACGAGCGCCCCTGCCGTCGGTGGGGCGGTGGCCGTCGCCGTCGACGGTGCCGGAGCGCGGGACAGATCGGCGATCTGTGCCCGCCCCGCAGATTGCGGGGTGACCGAGTTGGATGTCGCCGCGGTGGTCGACGAAGCCGACGGCGCGCTCGTGGTCACGGGCGCGCCGGTGACCGAGGCGCCCGTGCCGCTGGCACCGGCCGCGACCGCGGTGGCGGGGTTGGCGAGCATCGACAGCGACGGCGGGGGACCGCCGGGTACGCGCAAGACGACGGTGGCCCCGGTCGGGTCGCCGCCCACGACCTGCCCGGACACCTCGGCCGGCACCCCGCCGAGCGCGACATTGATGTTGTTGACGGGTTGGCCGGCGGTGACGGTGACGGCGGTGGCATCGGGACCCGTGACCGCTGTGGGGTACCAGATCTGCACGAAACCGGCGCCTTGGTAGCGCACCTTGTACGAGCCCGCCGCCAGCGCCGGCAGGCGGTAGTTGCCTTTGGCGTCCGTCGCCGTCGAGGTGACCGGTGAACCGAGGTCGCTGGCGTTGAACGCCTGGACCGTCACACCGGCCACGCCCGCCCCGGACGACAACAAGGTGACCTTCCCGCCGATCGACCCGCTCCCGCCGGAGGCTTGGGCCCCCTGGATCGCTTGGAGCAGCGCGTTGTTGTCGGCCGCCGACTTGTCGACCACCCGACCGAACGTCACGGTGATCACCGCCGCGAACACCGCGATCGCCGCCATCAGCCCCGCCAGCGCCAGCATTCCTCGCGACACGTACGGGCGTTGGATGAACGACGCCATCGCCTCGGTGGGTGTGTCGGCGCCGACCAGGCGAATCGTGAACGGGCGTGCCTTCGGCGAGCCGACCAGCGGTCGCTTGGCGCGCAGCGCGACCCGTGCGGTGCGCTCGTCGCCTGGCGCCAGGTCGACCGTGGCGGGCTCGAACACGAACTCGATGCCGTTCTCGGGATCGATGCCGTCCAGGCCGACCGGCAGCGCGGCGTTGCCGTGGTTGGCGAGGCGCGCCACCAGCTCGGCCTTTCGGCCGCCGGTGACCGACGACGGTTCGAGGCCGAGCGTGGTGGTGGAGCGGGTCGGAACGGTCAGCTCGGCTTCCGCCACCACTGTGCGGCCGGGGGGTGTGACCTCGCGGACCTCGATCCCGAGCCGCCGGGCACCGGCAGGCACACCCTCTGGCAACGTCACCGTGACGGTGACCGTCCCGGTGTTCTCCGGGAACAGCGTCAGCTCGTTGCGGTCAAGGCTGACCCACCGTGGATCCACGCCGAGGACCCGGATGCGGTGCGCGCTGATGATGTCGGTCGTGTTGTACACCTGCACGGTCAGCACGACCGGCTGGCCGGCCATGGCGGTGATCCGCTCCGGTGTGACGTCGACGCGCATCGCTACGAGCTCGGGACCAGGTCGATGTTCTGCGTGGCGGTGCCGCCGGCGGCGACGGTGAGCTGCACGGTCTGGGTCTGCTGGCCGTCCTTGCTGAACGTCACCGAATACGTGCCGGCCGGCAAGTTGCGTACGAGATAGCTGCCAGCCGGGCTGCTCACCGTGGTCGTGGTCACCACGGTGGTGCCGTTGGTGACCGAGACCGACACCCCGGCGAGGCCGTGTCCGCCTGAGGTGACCGTGCCCTGCAACGTGCCGACCGAGCTTCCCAGCGCCGCGTTCACGTTGCTGGCACCGGACTGGTTGGTGAGGTCGACGGTCAACGTCTGCGAGGCGTAGTTCGGCGCCGAGAACGTCACCGAGTACGTGCCGGGCGGCAGGTTGGCGATCGTGTACGAGCCCACCGCGCCGCTGGTGAAGGTCTTCGTGCTCAACGATGTGGTGCCGCCGTCGACGCGGACGGACACGTCGCCGAGCGCCTGGCCGGCCGCGTCGGTGACCCGCCCGCTGATGGTGCCGGTGCCCGACACGATCACGACGTTGACGCCCGTCCGGGACTGGCCGGCGGTCAAGTTGACCGCGATGGTCTGGCTGCCGAATCCCGGCTTGTCGAACGACAGCAGGTACGCACCCGGTGTGGGCAGGCCGGTGAGCGCGTAGACGCCGACCGAACCGACGGTCGGCGTGGCCGTCTTCACCACGGTGGTCCCGGCCATCGCCGTGATCGTGACCCCGCCGACGGGGTTGCGCCCGTCGGTGACCGTCCCGGTGATGGTGCCGCTTCCGGCGCTCATCCGCACGGTGCTCGTGTCGCCGGTCTGGCCGCCGCTCAGCGGGACGGTGACCGTCGCGGGTTGGTAGCCGGGCGCGGTGAACGTGACGTCGTACGTGTCGGGTGTGGGCAAGTTGGCGAGGCTGAAGGTGCCGTTGGTGACGGTGGTGGTCTGGAGCGGCTGGTTCGACGCCGCGGTGGCCGCGTGCACTTGCACGGTGACGGGGATCTGCTGGCTCGTCTGGCCGGTGTCGATCTTGCCGCTGATGGTGCCGGGCAGGCCCTGGACTTGGAGCTTCAGGCCCTTGGTGGCCTTCTGCGCCGCGACGTTCACGTTGCTCGCGCCGACCAGGCTGGTGGCAGCGGGGTACCAGGTGGTGCGGTAGCCGGGCGTGACGACCCGCAGCTTGTACGTGCCGGGCAGGAGCCCGTCGACGCTGAACGCGCCATCGGTTCCGGTGGCGGCGGAGCCCACCACTTTCGGTCCGGTCCGGCTGATGTACAGCGCCTGGACGGTCAGGCGCGGCACACCTTTGCCGGTGATGGCCGACACGGCAGTGCCCGACACCGTCCCCGCCACCGCCTGGGTGGCGCCCTGCTTCGACATGCCACCCGGTGGCACGCCGTCGGGGCCGGCACCGACAGTCGCGGCGAAGAACGACGCGGGCGCCTGTTTCGTGGCCGGGTTCCCGTTCAAGATGCGGGTCAGGCCGAACAACATGGCCAGCGCCCACAGGGCGACCACTGCGCCGAGGATCGCCATCGTGAGCCAGCCCCGCGACAAGATCGGTCGCTGGGTGAAGGTGACCTCGGTCTTCAGCTCGACTTCGGCGCCTTCGGCCTGGACCGTGAGCGGATGGGTGAGGTCGCCGCCGAAGTACTTGCGGCGGGCGGTCACCGTCAGGCGTGACGAGCCCGTCGACCCCGGCGGCACTTCGAGGATGCGATGCGAGAAGTCGATCTCGAGTGCTCGTTGCGGGTCCGACGCGGTCAACGCCGCCACGACCGGCGTGTTGCCGACGTTGTCGCACAGCAGCGCGAACTCGGCTCGGCGCCGCGAGGTGACGGCCCGCGGGTCAGCCAGGAGCGACGCTCTGGGTGCCCGGGCGACGTTCAGCTCGAGGTCGCAACGCTCGACGCCGCCGTCGGGCACCGCGGAGCGGACCTCGACGGTGATCAGGTGTCGCCCAGCCGGGAACTCGGGTGGGATGTGGGCCCGGAGGCGGAGCCGGCCGGAGGTCTGCGGCAGCAGCGCGAGCTGGATCGGGTGGCTGGTGACACGGTTCGGGTCGAGGCCGATGACCCGGGCGGTGATGCCGTCGATCACCGGCTGGGTGTTGAAGACCTCCAGCTCGACTTCGATCGACTGGCCAGGGGTGGCCTCGTAGACGCGATCCGCGAGCTCGACGCGCATCTCACGGATCCTGCGATTCGGCCTGGTCGTCGGGGCGTGTCCGGGTGGCTTCGGTGACGACCGCGCCATGGCGTCGGTAGCGGCGCCGCACCCCGGTGTCGGTCACGGGCGTGGCCGTCCGCGGCGCGGCCGGGCGCGGGATCGGGTTGACCGTGGTCTCGACGGCGGTGGCCGGCAGCGCGGCGGACTCCCAGGCGAAGGCGGCGACGCGGAGCTCGACGCGAAGGTCGATCCCTGGCTTCAGCTGGCCGCCGAGCGACGTCCAGAAGTCGGCCGAGCGCGGCTCGTTCGCGCTGGCGACCTGGAGGCGCACGGGACCGGTGTCGCCCAGCCCCTCGGGGCGGAGGCGTTCGGGCAGGGTGGGGGTGCCGAGCACACCTTGCAGCACCGTGCCGAGCAGCTGGTGCTCGTCACGGCCTTCGGTCGCCCACGCAGTGACGAGATAGCGCAGCTCGACGGACACCGGAGCGGTTCGCCGGCTGATCTGCCCGTCGATGTCGATGGTGTCGGAGCCCGATTGCGCCTGCACGGCGCTCCGCTTGACGTCCCAGAGGAACAAGTTGATCGTCGGGCGCGTGATGCCGCTGCCCCACTGCTTGTCGGGCGTGGCGAAGGACAGGTCGACGCCCGCGTCGGGAGGCAGCAGGTCGCCCCGCACGAAGCCTTCCAGCGCCTGATCCACCAGATGGATCACGACGCACCCGCTCCCACCATTGCTCCCCCTCGGCCGTCTGGCGTGTTGCTGCAGACAAGGCCTTCTGGTGATGCCCAGCACCTTTGGTGAACCGTCCCATGGTACCACCACTCACCGCTGTCACCGGGTCGCGGAGGTCCGCGCTCGCGCGGCCGGCCGCGAGCGCGGCGAAGGCCCTTCTCTCGGAGCGGGCGGCGCCGAGCGAAGGGCCTTCGAGGTCAGATTAGGCAGTGCAGATGACCCGAGGGGTGATCCTTCGCACGACCACGCGGAGTGGTGGCAAAGCTGACGCCAAACGCGTGCAGATCGTCAGGCGTCGCGGCCGCCGAGGCCGTGCCGCCTGCCGGGAACCCGGTTGCGGGTCGGCGCCACCGGGACGACCAACGGGTTGGCGGCCTCCCAGACCGGGTCATCGGGTGGGGGGAGGCGGGCGGCCAGCCACGAGATCACGAGATCGGCCAGTTCGTCGACCATCGCGAGGCGGGCCGTGCCCTCGAGGCGGCCTGCCCGGCCGAGCACACCGAAGGCCACGGTGGTGAGCACGTCGGACATGCGTTCGAGGTCGGCTTCGGCGATGGTGGGAGCCCGGAGCTGGATCAGGAGGCGGATGGCCTCCTGCGCGGTTGAACGCAGGCGGACGCCCGGAGCGTCGGGCGCGCTCGGGAGGGTGGCGGCACCGATGATCGCCGCCATGGCCGGGCTGTCGAACACCACCTGGGCGAGCTCATGGGTGACGTCGCGGAGGATCTCGGTTGGCGGAGGCTCGGCGGTCACGAGGTACTCGTACGCGCCGGCGATCCGTTCGACGTACCGGCTGACCAGCCCGTCGGCCAGCGCGGCCTTGTCCGGGAACCAGCGGTACAGCGTGCCGACCGGGATGTCGGCCCGCTCGGCGATCAGGTTGGTGGTCGCCGCGTCGTAGCCGACTTCCTCGAAGACGAGCTCAGCGGTGTCGAGCAGCGCCTCGACCCGGGCCAGTGACCGCCGCTGCTGCGGGACTTGGCGCAGCCAGGCGACGTTGGTGGCCACCCCCTTCTCGTCGATCACCTCACCATTGTGTTCGATGAACCGTGGGCCGACGGGTCCTTGGCGTCACTCGACAGCTTTTGCAGCAGCGCCGTCAGTTGGGCCAGCTCGACCAGCGTCAAGGTGAGCATCGGCTCGGGCGGCGAGGTGAGCTCGTGGTCGATGGTGGAGCGCAGGTGCTCGCCCTTGCTGGTGAGCGCCACGGACTTGACCCGGCGGTCGGTCGGGAGCTGCTGGCGGGCCACCAGGCCCCGTTCTTCCAGGCGGTCGACGAGCCACGTGACGTTCGACGCGTCGCAGTGCCACAGCTCGGCCAACGCCCGCATCGGCTGCCCCTCGCCCGGCTCCAGCGACATCAGCGCACCGAGGTGGGCAGGGGTGAGGCCGTGGTCGGAGGCCACCGTGAGGAAGCGCTGCTTGTGGCGTTGGAGGAAGCCCGTCAGCAGGCGGAAGCAGTCGGCCGCGAGATCGAGCTTGGTGGGACTCTTCCCCATGCCAGCCCAGTCTACCACAAGTCCACCAAGGATTGAAGCATTCGATACTTGACATCTTAAAGCAATTCCTGTCACGATGACAGCCATGTCCAACGTTCCATCGCAGACGCTCGCCATCGAAGCCGAGGGTCTGGTGAAGCACTTCGGCGACGTGCAAGCCGTCAACGGGGTGGATCTCCAGGTCCCGACCGGAACGGTGCTCGGCCTCCTCGGCCCCAACGGTGCGGGCAAGACCACCGTCGTGCGGATGCTCACGACGATCCTCGAGCCCGATGGCGGCCGGGCGCGGGTAGAGGGCCTCGACGTCGCCACCCATCCCAACGAAGTTCGTCTCCGGATCGGGCTCGCCGGCCAGTACGCAGCGGTCGACGAGAACCTCACGGGCCGCGAGAACCTCCGGGTCCTCGGTGAGCTCACCCACATGCCCCGTCGGCTGGTGAAGCCACGGGCCGAGGAGCTGCTCGAGCGGTTCGACCTGATCGACGCAGCCGACCGCCCCTCGAAGGGCTACTCCGGCGGTATGCGCCGGCGCCTCGACCTCGCCGCGTCGCTGCTGCACCGGCCGCGGGTCCTGTTCCTGGACGAGCCGACCACGGGTCTCGACCCGGCCAGTCGCGTCGACCTGTGGGGTGTGATCGAGCAGCTCGTCGACGACGGCTCCACGGTGTTGTTGACCACGCAGTACCTCGAAGAGGCCGACCGCCTCGCCGACCGGATCATGGTCATCGACCACGGTAGGGCCATCGCTGAAGGGACCGCCCCCGAACTGAAGGCCACCCTCGGCACGACCGTGCTCGAGCTCGAGATGGCCGACCCGACCGAGGCCGCGCGCGCTCGCCAGGTCGTGGCCGAGCGGATCGGTCGGGAACCGATCATCGACGGCGCGCGGCTCGAACTGGCGGTCGACGACGGGCCCCGGGTCGTGACCGATGTGCTGGTGGCGCTCGACGCGGCGTCGCTGCAGGCCAGCCGGCTGGCTCTGCGCGAGCCCAGCCTCGATGACGTGTTCTTGTCGCTCACCGGCCATCGCGCCGAGGCGGAGTCGGCCGGCGAGCCGGCTGTCGCGGCCGACAACGGGAGGGCACACCGATGACCGACTCGACCACTGCCACGCGCGCGGCGGTACCGACCGCCGAGCTGGGCGCGCCCGAGGTCGAGCCGGGCTCTGCGGCCATGTGGGCCGTGCGCGACGGCCTCACCGCCACCCGGCGCAACCTCATCGGGTTCTTCCGGGTACCCGAGTCCACGTTCTTCAGCACCGTGCAGCCGATCATGTTCGTGCTGCTGTTCCGCTATGTCTTCGCGGTGGTCGGCCTCGGTCTCCCGAAGGGCATCAGCTACGTGAACTTCCTGATGCCGGGGATCTTCGTGCAGACGGTCGCCTTCGGCGTGGTCGGCACCGCGATCGGTCTGTCAGAAGACCTCCACAAAGGCCTGCTCGAACGGTTCCGGTCCTTGCCGATGGCGCGTTCCGCCGTGCTGGTCGGTCGGACCACCGCGGATCTGGTCCGCAACGTGTTCGTGATGGTCCTGATGCTCGTGGTGGGGATGGCGGTGGGCTTCCGGATCACCGGCGGCGTGCTGCCGTTCCTCGGTGGCGTCGTGTTGATCTTGGCGTTCTCGTATGCCTTGTTCTGGGGCGCCGCCTACCTCGGGCTGTCGGCGCCGAACGCGGAGACGGCCCAGGTGATGATCTTCCCGATCCTGATGCCGTTGACGTTCGCTTCCTCGTGCTTCGTGCCGATCAACACGATGCCGTCGTGGCTGCAGGTGTTCGCCCGCAACCAGCCCGTGTCGCAAGTCGCCACCGCGGCGCGCAACTTGATGACCGGTTACGGGCCGACGATGAGCCCCACGTTGCACGCCGTCGCGTGGGTCGCCGGGATCCTCATCGTCCTCGTTCCGCTGGCGGTCAACAAGTACCGTCGCCTGGCGTGATCGATCCGGGTTCCGGCGAGCCATCTTCCGCCGGGCACCCGTCTGGCCCGGCGTCCGCCGGACCCTCGCAGCCGTTCGCGCCGCCGCAGGGTCGTGGCGGGCCCCAGGAGATCCCTCGCCCGCCCGGTGCCCGAACCGGTCCGCCGGCCCCCTGGGCCGATCTGCCCGTCGGCGAGCGCACACCCGACCTCGGCCACATCCGCCACGCCTTGACGGCGGCGGGCGACCCGCGACCGTCGCAGGTCGAGGCGCGCGGCGGCCTCGCCGGATCCGCGGTGCTCGCGCCCCTGTACGTGCACGACGGCCGCACGTGGGTGATCCTCACCCGCCGGACCATGCAGCTGCGCAGCCACAAGGGGCAGGTGAGCTTTCCGGGCGGCCGCCAGGAGGCGGGAGAGTCGCTGGTCGACGCGGCGCTCCGCGAGTCGCAAGAGGAGATCGGCCTCGACCCGTCATCCGTCGAGCTGATCGGTGAGCTCGACCATCTGGCCACGATCAGCAGCGCCAGTGCGATCGTGCCGTTCGTCGGTGTGCTGCCGGGACCGCCGCCCGGGTTGCGGGCCAACCCGAGCGAGGTCGACCGCATCCTGCACGTGCCCCTCGACGAGCTCACCGATCCCGGCATCTACCGCTGCGAGCTGTGGCCGATCCCCGAGGACCACCCGATCTTCTTCTTCGAGCTGGTGGGCGACACCGTCTGGGGTGCCACCGCAGCGATGTTGCGTCAGCTCCTCGGCCTCGCCACCGGCACCCTGGGCCGCGGCGACCTCGGCCACCGGTGAGCGGAGGGCATTCGGGAGGCAACTGGGTGACAATGGGATACATTGTCACCGATGGCCCCCACCCGACAACGCTCGTTCCGCTGGTCGCAGGAGACGCTCGCCGCGCTCGACCAGCGGGCGCGCGAGCGCGGCGAGCCGGGCAGCCGGTTGGCCGAGCGCCTCGTCGACGAGGGCCTTCGAATGGAGGAGCATCCAGGCATCGTCTTCCGCGACGGTCCCACCGGTCGGCGAGCCGCGCTCGCCGTGGGCCCAGATGTCTGGGAGCTGGTGCGGTTCGTCAAGGGGCTCGACATGACCGGTGAGCGGGCAGTTGCTGCGACGTGTCGGGCGCTCGATTTGTCGACGGCGCAGGTCGAGACGGCGCTGCGCTACTACGCCGATCACCCAGGTGAGATCGACGATCGCATCCGCCTCGACGAGGAGCGGGCCGAGCGGGCCGAAGCGGCGTGGAAGCGCCGTCATTCGCTGCTCGGGTGAAAGCACTTCTGGATGAGATGATCCCGTTGGCGATCGCACGACAGCTCCGCGATCGGGGCCGTGACGTCGTGGCCGTGGCGGAGCGACCCGATCTGCGATCGCTGTCCGACCGTGAGGTCTTCGCGTTCGCCCAAGTCGAAGGCCGGGCCGTGGTGACACGTGACCGGGCTGACTACCTGGAGCTCGATCGCGAGCACCGCGCCACCGGGCAGACACACGCCGGGCTGGTACTGATCTCGAATCGCTTCGCACCCGCGGCGGTCGGCCCCCTGGTGCGGGCGCTCGACTCGTTCCTCGCCGGCGAGCACCCCTATCCCGGTTTCGTGCACTGGCTTTGACCAGCGCGGCGCCCGCTACGCCCCGTACGGGCTACGCCCAGTAGTTGGGGGTGTCGCCGGTGATGGTGATGTCGTGGGGGTGCGACTCGCGCAGGCCGGCGTTGGTGATGCGCACGAACCGGGCGTTGGTGCGAAGGTCGTCGACCGTCGCGGTGCCGCAATAACCCATGGCGGCTCGGAGGCCGCCCACCAGTTGGTACAGCACGTTGGAGATCGGGCCTTTGTACGCCGTGCGGCCCTCGATGCCCTCGGGCACGAGCTTGTCTTCCTCGGCGACGTCGCCTTGGAAGTAGCGGTCCTTGGAGAACGAGCGGGCCTTCATCGCGCCCATCGACCCCATGCCCCGGTACTCCTTGAAGCGCTCGCCCTGGTGGAACACCACTTCGCCGGGCGACTCGTCGACGCCGGCGAGCAGCGACCCGCACATCACCGTGCTCGCGCCTGCGGCGATGGCCTTCGCCACGTCGCCCGATTGCTGCAGGCCGCCGTCGGCGATCACCGGGATGCCGTGGCGGGCTGCCGCGGTGGCGCAGTCGTAGATCGCCGTGAGCTGCGGCACCCCAACGCCTGCCACCACCCGGGTTGTACAGATCGAGTTGTGCACGATGGCGTTGTTGGCGATGAAGCTGTGGGTTGGGCAGTCGACCTCGATGTCGTACACGGGCACGGCGGTGTTGAGCTCGCGCCGCTCGAGGACCTTCACCACGCCGTGTGCGTCGATCAGGCGCTTGTGATGCATGCGGTTGAGGCGTGCGCGGAAGCTCGGTAGGCAGTCTTCGTCGTTGACGCCCTCGAGCCCACCCGCGGACGGGTGCTCCAGGTGGACGTTGGGGAAGCTGCCGTGGAGGAGCGCGCAGAGCAACGCGAACAGCTCCACCAACTCGGAGGAGGTGTTGCCAAAGCAGACCCGGCCGTCGCTGGCGATGTAGCCGTCGCTTGCAAGCAGACCTTGGTAGACACCTTCGAGATAGGGCGGGCTCTCGCAAAGCAGGTGAGGCGGGAGATGCTTGGCGTCGCGCTTGCCCAGCGTTGCGAAGAAGCGCGCCCACGGCAGCGAGTAGAGGTGGATCTCGATGACATTGCGCACGCGGGGTCCGATCACCGGTCGCTTGCCGGTGACCGCCTCGACGGCATCGCACAGCTGAGTTGCGAGATCTTCCTCATGGCCCCCGAAGTACCACGACACCCTGCCGATCTGGCTGTTGCGCACCGTGTTCAAGAACGCATGCCCGTCGCCGAGGAAGGTGCCGATCATGAACCCGAGCTCGAAGGAGTCCTCGACGACTGTCGGGCCCGTCAGACGGCTCTCGCGGATGGCGTAGTCGCGCAGGTCCACCCGGACGTGCAAAGGAAGCTCGAGCTCGAGGTAGCGGGGCAATAGGAAGACGTCGCGGTCGACATCGGCGACTTCTTTCCAGTGAAGCTTCGCCTTGCCAAGCCGCGTTGGTTGCTCCAGCACGCGGGCGTAGCCACGCGACGCAACCGACGCTGGGCTCGTGGTCGACAGATCCCCAACCCAGAATCGGTGGTCCGGCGTGACGACGGTCTCCGTTGGCCAAGCGGTGTGACGCACGGCCATCACCTCGCGTACGCCGGTGCACCAAGCACGTAGGACCGTCACAGGCGTGCCGTGCATGTTGAGCACGCGATCGCCCGGTTTGATCGACTCGATGTTCTGGTACGTGCCGTTGGCCATCAAGACCCGGGTTCCAGCGGCGAAGCATCCAGGTCCGACACCGGCCTTCACGCCGTCGGCGCCGACTCCGGCGAGCGCGTCGACCGCGTCGCCGGTGGCGACGTTTCCGGCCACCACGTCGACCGCCACGTGGTTCTTCACTTCCTTGACCACGTCGAGCACGCCTTGGCTGTGGCCGTGCGCCGTGTCGACCACCAGCACGTCGGCGCCGGCGGCCACCAGTGCCTCGGCCCGCTCGATCGCGTCGGGGCCGACGCCGACGGCGGCGCCCACTCGGAGGCGGCCGCGCTCGTCGAGCGTGGCGAGCGGGTAGTCGGTGGACTTGGTGATGTCCTTGATGGTGATCAGGCCGCGGAGCACGCCGCCGTCGTCGACGATCGGGAGCTTCTCGATGCGGTGCTCGCGCAGCACCGCTTTGGCCTCTTCGAGCGTGGTGCCGAGCTTGGCGGTGTGCAGCGGCAGCGGTCGCATCACGTCGGCCACGACCTGGCTGTCGTCTTCGATCCAGCGCAGGTCGCGGTTGGTGAGCAGACCGACCAGCCGGCCACCTTCGTCGGTGATCGGCACGCCCGAGATGTGATAGCGGGCCATGATCGCCAGGCAGTCGCGCACCAGCGCGGTGGGCGGCAACGTGACGGGGTCGGTGATCATGCCGGACTGGCTGCGCTTCACCCGGTCGACTTCCGCCACCTGGTCGGGGATCGACAAGTTGCGGTGCACGATGCCGATGCCGCCGGCGCGGGCCATGGCGATCGCGAGGCGCGACTCGGTGACGGTGTCCATCGCCGCCGACACGATGGGGATCGCGAGCTCGATGTTGGGCGTGAGGCGCGTGCGCGTGTCGACGTGGGCCGGCAACACGCTGGAGGCCGCCGGGACGAGCAGCACGTCATCGAAGGTGAGACCCACCTTGGCGAACTTCTCGGGGTAGCCACCGTCGTCGAGTGGCTCGGGGAACGGACCGGTTGACGCCTCCATGGGTGGATCCTAGTCGGGCGCCGCCTCGACTCCAGGTGGCATCGCGCGCAGCTCGTCACCGGTCGCGTGCTGCGCCGGTGTGCTTCCCGGTGCGTGGCAGCGCCCGGAACTAGCCTCTGCAGGCATGGCGACGCTCTCGTTCGAAGGTGAGACCCACGGCGAGCTGGTCGTGAAGGTCCGCCGCTGGCTCGCTTCGGTCGAAGGTCAAAAGGCCGGTTCGCTCACGCCGACCGAAGCCGTGGTCCAAGGCGCGGAGCTCACCAAGGAAGCGTTGCGCGTGATCGCCGCGGCCGCACCCGAGCCGATCGCGCAGAACGAAGTCGTCAAAGCGCTGACCAGCGCCGGCTACAAGGTGACCGACACCGCCAAGGACGCGTTGGTCGACAGCCTTGACAGCGTCGAGGAGCTCACCGGCGGCAGCGTGTTGAAGATGGCCCGCGACGCGCGGCGGTCCGCGATGTACCAGATGAACTCGGCCATCGCGAAGCAGGTCCTGCGAGCGTTGCGCGGGTAAGGGCTCGAGCGGGTTTCGCCATGGTCGATTGTCCGCGCGAGACCTGAGCGCGGCGCCGCATGCCCAATCCCACTCTCACCGGACGGCTGCTCGTCGCGACCCCGGCGCTCGAGGACCCGAACTTCCATCGCACCATCGTCTTGTTGTTGGCTCACAGCCCGGCGGGCGCGCTGGGACTCGTGCTCAACCGGCCGAGCCACGGCGATGTCGAGGAGTTCGTGCCGGCTTGGGGGCAGGTCGCGTCGACGCCGGCGCGCATGTTCTTCGGCGGGCCAGTCGGCATGAGCTCCGTCATCGGGTTGGGGAGATCGGCGACACCGGTCCCTCCCGATGACGACGGTCCGTTCACCCCGCTGCTGGGTTCGGTCGGCACTCTCGACCTGCACCGGGCGCCGGAGGAGATCGGCGTGGCGCTCGACGGCGTACGGCTCTTCGCCGGTTCGGCGGGCTGGGGCGCGGGTCAGCTCGAGGACGAGATCGAGTTCGGGTCCTGGTTCGTGGTCGACGCCGAGGAAGGTGACGTGTTCACCGACGAGCCCGGCGACTTGTGGCGAACGGTCCTGCGGCGCCAGCCCGGACCGATGGCCTGGTACGCCAACGCCGAAGGCGACCCGCGGTTCAACTGACTTCGGCCGGGTCGCTCAGCGGGCGTAGGCAGCGGCGAGCGCGGCGATGGCCGCGGCCTCGTACTCGCGCGCAGATGGCACCAGCCGCGTGAACGCGAACGAGGGATGGACGTGCCCTTCGAGGTGGGTGTGCTCGACCGGCACGCCGGCGGCGCGCAGCCGTTCCGCGTACACGCGGCCGTCGTCGCGCAGCGGGTCGTAGCCGCACGTGAGGATCCACGCGGGCGCCAGGCCGGACAGGTCGGGGGCGTGGAACGGCGACGCGTACGGCTCACGCATCTGCGCTTCGGGGTCCGGCAGGTACGCATCGCGGTAGCGCAGCATGGCTTCGTAGTCGAGCAGGTAGCCCGCCGGGGTCGACCGCACCGACGGCTGCTCCATCGTGAGGTCGGTGGCCGGCACGTCGAGCCACTGGTGGCACAGCGCGGGCCCGGAGCGGTCGCGAGCCATGAGGCACACGACGGCCGCCAGGTTGGCGCCCGCCGACTCGCCGCCCACCGACACCCGCGCCGGGTCGACGCCGAGCTCGCCGGCGTGGTCGACGAGCCACGTGAGCGCGGCGTAGCAGTCCTCCGGCGGCGTGGGGTATTGGTTCTCGGGCGCCATCCGGTAGTCGACCGACGCCACCGCGCAGGTCGCACCCGACGCGATCGCCCGGCAGCGCGGGTCGCGTTCCTCGAGGGTGCCGGCGCACCAGCCGCCGCCGTGGAAGAACACGTGCAAGGGGAGCGGGCCCGGCGCGGGGGGCCGGTGGATGCGGACGGTGATCTGGCCGCCGGCCACGGGGACCATCTGATCCTGCGAGGTGACCGACCGGTCGCCGAGGCGCATCACGATGCCGTGGAACCGGCGGGCGACGCCCGCCGACTCGATGCGCTGCTGGGTCATCGTCTGCCCGTGGTCGCGCTCGGATCGGTCGACCGTGTTGAGCAACTTCACGATGGGGCGAACTCGTGGGTCGAGTGGCATGGGCTGGCTCCCGTTGGGTGGCAGGGCCGGTGGGCGGCGCGGTGGACTACGAGCGGGTGGTCAGCTTCTCACCTGGCGGCCGGGGTGGGAGGCTGCGGGGATGGAGGACGGGCCTACAGCGACCGGCGGCTACCACCTCACGCCCGCCGAGCTCCACGATCGGGGGCAGGCCACCCTCGAGTGGATCGTGCGGTACCTGGAGCAGGTCGAGGATCTGCCGGTCGGCTCGCGTGTGGCGCCGGGCGACGTGCGCGCCGCGTTGCCGGCGCACGCCCCCGAGCACCCCGAACCCTTCGACGAGGTGCTCGCCGACCTCGACCGGGTGATCGTGCCGGGTCTCACCCACTGGCAATCGCCCAACTTCTTCGGGTACTTCCCCGCGAACTCGTCAGGTCCCGGCGTGTTGGGCGACCTCGTGTCGAGCGCGCTCGGCGTCAACGGGATGTTGTGGGCCACCAGCCCGGCGTGCACGGAGCTCGAGACGCTGGTGCTCGACTGGCTGGTCGACGCGCTCGCCCTGCCCGACCGGTTCCGGTCGACCGCCCCCGACGGTGGGCCGGGCGCCGGCGGCGGCGTGATCCAGGACTCGGCGTCGTCGGCCACGTTGTGCGCCGTCGTCGCCGCTCGCGAGCGGGCGTTGGCGCGCCACGACCGGGCGACGATCGCGGAGCTCGACGTGTTCGCGTCCGACCAGGCGCACTCGTCGTTCTACAAAGGCGCGCGCATCGCCGGCTTCCGGCCCTCGCAGATCCACTTGGTGCCGTCGTCGGCGGTCGACGCGCACGCGATGTCGGCCGACGCCCTCGACGAGATGGTGGTCGCCTCGGCGCGCGCGGGGCGGGTGCCGTGCTTCGTGATGGCCACCGCGGGCACCACGTCCTCGCTCGCGTTCGACCCGGTCGGCGCCATCGGTGACGTCGCCGCGCGGCACGGCATGTGGCTCCATGTCGACGCCGCCATGGCCGGCTCGGCTGCCGTCGCACCGGAGCTCCGCTGGGTCAACGACGGTGTGGAGGCCGCCGACAGCTACGCGTTCAACCCGCACAAGTGGTTGTTCACCAACTTCGACTGCGACTGCTTCTGGGTGGCCGACCGCAACGCCCTGATCGACGCGCTGTCGGTCACTCCCGAATACCTCCGCAACGACGCGACCAGCGGTGGCGAGGTGATCGACTACCGCGACTGGCAGATCCCCCTCGGGCGTCGGTTCCGTTCGCTGAAGCTGTGGTTCGTGCTGCGGTCCTATGGGTTGGAAGGGCTGCGGTATCACGTGCGGCGCCACGTCGAGCTGACCAAGGGCTTCGCGGCGCGGGTGCTCGACGACCCACGCTTCGAGCTGGCCGCACCACCCGCGCTGAGTCTCGTCTGCCTGCGCCACGTGGCCGGCGACGAGGTCACGGCGCGGCTGCTCGCCGACGCGAACGCCACTGGCCGGGTGCTGCTCACCCACACCCGCCTCGACGGCCGGTACGTGATCCGGGCCTCGATCGGCCAGACCCACACCGAGGCCCGCCACGTCGACGCGCTGTGGGACCTGCTCGACTCGCTTGCGCCTCCGGCCGAGGGATAAGACGGGCGCGTGTCGACACCGTCGCGGCGCCGAGCGCGCCTGCAACCCGACGTGCTCGCGGTCATCAGCGCCGGCGGCATGCTCGGAGCGTCGGCCCGTTACGGGATTGCCCGGTGGCTCCCCACCGCACACGACGCCTTCCCCTGGGCCACGTTCTGGACGAACCTGTCGGGCAGCTTCGCGCTCGGGTTGTTCCTCGTGTTGGTGCTCGAGCGGTTCCCGCCGTCGCGCTACCTGCGACCGTTCGTGGCCACCGGCATCATCGGCGCGTTCACCACCATGTCCACGTACGAAGTCGAGACCGCGCTGCTGCTCGAGGACGGCCACCTGGCCACCGGGTTGCTGTACGGCCTGGGCTCGCTCGCCGCGGGACTCGTCCTCGCGTATGCCGGCGTCGCTGCCGGCCGTCTGTACCCCGCCCACCATCGGGAGGCCCCATGAAACTCGAAGGGCGACAGCAACGGCTCACCATCTACCTCGGTGAGTCGGACCGCCATGGCCACACGCCGCTGGCCACCGAGATCGTGCAGCGCGCCCACGCCGCGGGGCTCGCCGGCGCGTCGGTGTTCCGCGGTGTGGAGGGCTACGGCGCGTCGAACCACATCCACACCACGCGCATCTTGTCCCTGTCCGACGACCTGCCCATCGCCGTGGTCATCGTCGACCGGCCCGAGGCCATCGACGCGTTCTTGCCGCAGCTCAACGAGCTGATCACCGAAGGCCTCGTGACCGTGGAAGACGTCCACGTCTCGAGATACGTCGGGCGAGGGATGGAGGAGTGACCGGTGGGGCCTGGGTCGGATTCCTGATCGCGGCGGGACTCGGCGCGCCCGCCCGCTACGTGCTCGACGGCTGGGTGCAGGGGCGCTCGTCCGGCGGGTTCCCGTGGGGGACGTTCGTGGTGAACGTGTCGGGTTGCTTCGTGCTCGGGCTGCTGACCGGGCTCGCGATGTACCACGGCTTGAGCGCCTCGTGGAAGACGATGCTCGGCACTGGCGGCATCGGGGCGTACACCACGTTCTCCACGTTCACGTTCGAGACGGTGCGCCTCGCTGAAGAGGGCGCGGCGATCGAGGCGGTCACCAACGCGGCCGCCAGCTTCGTCGTCGGCCTGGCGGCTGCCGCGGCCGGCATCGCGCTCGCCGGGCTGTGAGCTCTTGGCACACCCCGGCACGGTGTAACCAGTGCCTGCGTCCCTGGGCCGAGCACTAGCCTCGTCCGGTGCCTGAAGTGGAGATCGGACTGGGGAAAGACGCGCGCCAGGGCTACGACTTGGCCGACGTGGCGATCGTCCCGGGCCGCCGCACCCGCGACACCGACATCGTCGACCTCACCTGGGAGCTCGACGCGTTCCGGTTCGACCTCCCGCTGCTGACCACGCCACTCGACGGGATCGTCAGCCCGGCGACCGCGGTCGCGATCGGCGAGCTCGGCGGCGTGGGCGTACTCGACCTCGAGGGGTTGTGGACACGCCACGACGACCCGCAGCCGCTCATCGACCAGCTGCTCGAGCTGCCGGAGGGTCAGGCCACCGCCCGCCTCCAGGAGTTGTACGCCGAGCCGATCAAGCCGGGCCTGGTGCGTGACCGGATCAAGGAGATCCGCAAGGCGGGTGTGGTCTCCTGTGGCGCGGTCACCCCGCAGCGCACGGTCGATCTCGCCGATGTGATCGTCAAGGCCGAACTCGACCTGGTGATCATCCACGGCACCGTCGTGTCCGCGGAGCACGTGACAGCCCCCGACGACGAGCCGCTGAACCTGAAGACGTTCGTGCGACGCCTCGACATCCCGGTCGTCGTGGGCGGCGCCACGAGCTACCAGGGGGCGCTGCACCTGATGCGCACCGGCGCGGCCGGCGTGTTGGTGGGATCGGCCGGCGCCAACGACGCCCACACCGCGGCGACGCTCGGCATCGGCGTGCCACAGGCCACGGCCATCGCCGATGTCCGCGCCGCACGGATGCGCCACCTCGACGAGACCGGCGTGTACGTGCAAGTGATCGCGGCCGGACCGATGGAGACCGGTGGCGACATCGCCAAAGCCGTCGCGGTGGGCGCCGACGGCGTGATGCTCGGGCCGCCGCTCGCCGCGTCGGACACGCCGGGCCGCGGCACGCTGTGGCCCCAGACCGCCTGGCACGGCCACCTGCCACGGGGCACCCTGCACCGCCGCGAGCCGGCCGGGACGTTGGAGCAGGTGCTGGTCGGTCCTGGGACCGAAGGCGAAGGCCGCACCAACATCATGGGGGCGTTGCGGGCGGCGATGGCGATGTCGGGCTTCGAGTCGCTCAAGCAGCTCCAAAAGGCCGAGCTGGTCGTCCGCGCCTGACCTGGTGAACTTCGGAGACTTGCGGGGTCACCGGCCCCACAACGTTGCGAAAGTCGGGGAGCGGGTGTCGTGGGCCGGGTGGGCGCGGGGCTAGCTTTTGGTATGACCGCTGCCCCGGACGACCTCCAGGACCGTCCCGTCCTCGTCGTCGACTTCGGCGCCCAGTACGCGCAGCTCATCGCCCGCCGTGTCCGTGAGGCGCGGGTGTACTCCGAGATCGTCCCGGCCTCGATCACCGCCGCCGAGTTGGCGGCGCGCAACCCCGCTGGCGTGATCTTCTCGGGCGGCCCGGCTTCGGTGCACGTCGAGGGAGCACCCCTGATCGACGCCGGCGTGTACGACCTCGACGTGCCGATCCTCGGCATCTGCTACGGCGCGCAGCTGATCGCGTTGCAGCTCGGCGGCGAAGTGGCCCGCACCGGGCGTGGAGAGTACGGGCGGACCGAGGTCACCCTCACCGAGCCCGACGCGCTGCTCTTCGGAGGTGACCAGCCCGTCACCCAACCGGTGTGGATGAGCCACTTCGACGCGATCGTCACCGCACCCGACGGCTTCGAGGTCACCGCCACCTCGGCCGACGCGCCGGTCGCGGCCATGCAGCAAGTCGAGCGGCGCATCCACGCCGTGCAGTACCACCCCGAAGTGGTGCACACACCCCATGGCCAAGAAGTGCTCGAGCACTTCTTGTTCGCGGTCTGCGACTGCGATCCGAGCTGGACGATGTCATCGGTCATCGAGTCGTCGGTCGACGCGATCCGGGCCCAGGTGGGCGACGGTCGCGCCATCTGCGGCCTGTCGGGCGGGGTCGACTCCGCCGTGGCCGCAGCCCTGGTGCACAAGGCCATCGGCGCGCAGCTCACCTGCGTGTTCGTCGACACCGGTCTGATGCGCAGGGACGAAGGCGACCAAGTGGTCGACACGTTCCGCCGCCACCAAGGCATCGAGCTGATCCACGAGCGGGCCGCCGACCGCTTCTTCGAGCGGCTCGAGGGGATCAGCGACCCCGAAGAGAAGCGCAAGGCGATCGGCGAGACGTTCATCAGGGTCTTCGAGGATGCGGCTGGGGGCGTCACCGACGCGCGGTTCCTGGTGCAAGGCACGCTGTATCCCGACGTGATCGAGTCCGGTGGCAGCGAAGGCTCCTCGACCATCAAGAGCCACCACAACGTCGGCGGGCTCCCCGACGACATGGAGTTCGAGCTGGTCGAGCCGTTGCGCAGCTTGTTCAAAGACGAAGTGCGCAAGGTCGGCACCGAGCTCGGGCTGCCCGACGAGATCGTGTGGCGCCAGCCGTTCCCCGGACCCGGCCTCGGCGTGCGGATCATCGGTGAGGTCACCCGGGAGCGGGTGGCGCTGTTGCAGCACGCCGACGCGATCGTGCGCGAGGAGATCCACCGCGCCGGCCTCGAACGGGAGATCTGGCAGGCGTTCGCCGTGTTGCCCGACATCCGCTCGGTGGGCGTGATGGGCGACGAGCGGACGTACGCGTATCCGATCATCATCCGGGCCGTCACGTCCGAGGACGCCATGACCGCCGATTGGGCACGCCTGCCCTACGAGCTGCTCGAGCGCATGTCGAGCCGCATCATCAACGAGGTCGACGGCGTCAACCGGGTGGCATACGACGTGACGTCCAAACCGCCGGGCACCATCGAGTGGGAGTGACCGCTTCGCGGTGATCGGTGGGCGGAGCGGACGTCACGTCTCCGACACGTGTCTCCCGCTCTTGGCGGCTCCGCCGCCGGGCCGCTCGGGCCCTTGGTCCAAACCGCCGGGCACCATCGAGTGGGAGTGACCGCTTCGCGGTGATCGGTGGGCGGAGCGGACCTCCGCGGCGCGCGGGGAAGCAGCGCCGTAGCCTGAGGACATGGACGCGATCGCGGTGCGCGGGCTCGTCAAGCGATTCGGGCGCGTGACCGCCCTCGATGGGCTCGACCTGCAAGTGCGCCGCGGCGAGGTGCACGGGTTCCTGGGTCCCAACGGCTCCGGGAAGTCGACCACGATTCGGGTGCTGCTGGGCTTGTTGCGCCATGACGGCGGTGACGTGCACCTCCTCGAGGGTGACCCGTGGCGTGACGCTGTGGCGCTCCACCGCCGGCTGGCTTACGTGCCAGGTGAAGTCGAGCTGTGGCCGAACTTGAGCGGCGGTGAGGTGATCGACCTGCTCGGTTCGCTGCGGGGAGGGCTCGACGAGCAGCGACGCGCCGAGCTGCTCGACTCGTTCGCCCTCGACCCCACCAAGAAGTGCCGCACGTACTCGAAAGGCAACCGGCAGAAGGTCGCGCTGGTGGCCGCGCTGGCGTCGCAAGTCGAGTTGTACCTGCTCGACGAACCGACGTCCGGGCTCGATCCCCTCATGGAGGCCACCTTCCAGAGCGAAGTCCGCAAGTTGGCCGACGCCGGACGCACCGTGCTGCTGTCGAGCCACATCCTCGCCGAGGTCGAGGCGCTCTGTCACCGGGTCACGATCATCCGCGACGGTCGCACGGTCGATTCCGGGACGCTGGCCGAGCTGCGGCACCTGACGCGGACCGAGATCGTGGTGGACGTCACCGGCGACCCGTCGCGACTCGGTGATCTCGAGGGTGTCCACAACCTGCGAGTCGACGGCACGACGGCCACGTTCCAAGCCGACAGCAGTCGGCTCGACGAGGTCGTCCGGTCGGTGGCCTCGCTCGGCGTCCGTTCGCTCACCAGCCACCCCCCGACGCTCGAGGAGCTGTTCCTCCGCCACTACGGCGGCACGGCTCACGCCGGCGACAGGGCCGGGGCTGACCCGCGAACCGCGGACGATCTGGTCGGCGAACGCCCATGATCCAGGCGGCCGGCGTCGAACGCCTGGCGGTCTTCATGGCGCGTCGCGATCGGGTGCGACTCACGATCTGGGTGGTCGGACTGGCGGCGATGACGTTGGTGACCGCGGTCAGCGTCAAGGGGTTGTATCCCGACGCCGCTTCGCTGCGGCAGGCCGCGGACGCTGCCAATGGGAGCACCGCGGCGATCGCGCTGCAAGCGCCGGCCCACGGCATCGACACGCTCGGCGGTCGCACCGTGTTCGAACTCGGCGCCTTCGGATTCATCACCGTGGCGCTCATGAACATCTTGTTGGTGGTGCGCCACACCCGAGGCGAGGAAGAGCAGGGCCGGGCTGAGCTGATCCGGTCCGCAGCGGTCGGTCGTGACGCAGCGCTGGCCGCGTCACTCGTGGTTGCACTCGGCGCCGACCTCGCCTTCGCCGCCCTCAACGCGTTGTTGTTGATCGCAGTGGGGCTTCCGGTCGTGGGGTCGGTCACGTTCAGCTTGGCGCTTGCCGCCGTCGGGCTGGTGTTCGCTGCCGTGGCGGCGGTGGCCGCGCAGGTGACGGAGCACGCTCGTGCAGCCGGGGCCGTCGCGGCCGCCGTGCTGGTGCTCGCGTATGTGTTGCGCGCCGTGGGCGACGTCGGAAGTGGTGCGCTGTCGTGGGCGTCGCCGATCGGCTGGGGCCAGTACACCCGGGCTTACGCCGGTGACGTGTGGTGGACGTTGGCCCTGCCCGTCGGCGTCACGGTCATGCTCTTCGCCGGGGCGATCGCGCTGGCCGGTCGCCGCGACGTGGGCGCCGGGATGTGGTCGGTGCGGCCCGGGCGGCAGCGGGCAGCGCGCTCGTTGCTCCGCCCGCTCGGGCTGGCCGTGCGGCTCGATCGGGCGACCGTGGCCGGTTGGACGGTCGGGTTGTTCGTCGGCGGCGTCACGTACGGCTCGGTTGGCAAGGACATCGGCAAGTACGTCGGCGACAACCCGCAGCTCAGGCGGTTCTTCGAGCAGGGCGGCGCCGGCAAGCTGGTCGACCTCTACTTCGCCACCACGCTCGGGATGCTGGCCTTGGTGGCCGCCGGGTTCACGCTGCAGGCCATGTTGCGCATCCGCAACGAGGAGACGTCGAACCGCGGCGAGCTCACCCTTGCCACCGAGGTGACTCGACGCCAGTGGCTGGCGAGCCACGTGGTGGTCGCACTGGTCGGTTCTGCGCTCGTCGCGGTGGCCACTGGCCTCGGTGCGGGACTCGCGTACGGCTTGTCGATCCACGATCTGGGCCAAGTGCCCCGCCTCACGGCGGCCGCGGCCGCGCAGATCCCGGCGCTGTGGGTCTTGGCCGCCGTAGCCGCGTTGCTGATCGGTTGGCTCCCCCGGGCGGTCAACGCCGTCTGGGGTGTGCTGGCGGTGCTGATCGTCATCGGGGTGTTCGGCGACATGCTGCGCTTACCCCAACTCCTGCGCGATGTCTCGCCGTTCGCGCCCACCTCCCACGTCCCATCGGCCGCCATGCCCTACGGGGCTGCGATCGTGCTGTGCGTGGTGGCGGTGGTGGGCCTCGCAGCCGGCGCGGTGGGCCTTGCACGGCGCGACATCGGGTGAGCGGTCGGCCGTCTCGGATCGGCCGTTCGGCAGCGATCCAGGGTGTCGGAGGGCGCCGGTAGGGTGAGCGGGATGGCTTCCCCTGGCGACGTTCCGGCCGCGTCGGTTCCCCCGGCGGAGCCGGGGTCGGACCTGCTCGAGGGTCTCAACCCGAGCCAGCTCGACGCCGTCACCCACCCATCCGGGCCGGTGCTGGTCGTGGCCGGCGCGGGGTCGGGCAAGACGCGGGTGCTCACCAACCGCATCGCGTGGTTGATCCAGACCCAACACGTGTCGCCGTTCGAGATCCTCGCCATCACGTTCACCAACAAGGCGGCCGGCGAGATGAAGGAGCGGGTCGGCAAGCTGATCGGCCCGGTCGCCAACAAGATGTGGGTCTCGACCTTCCATTCGGCGTGCGTCCGGATCCTGCGGCGCGACGCCGACCGGCTCGGCTTCCCGAAATCGTTCACGATCTACGACCAGGCTGACGCTCAGCGCCTCGTCGGCTATGTGCTGCGCGACCTCAACGTCGACACCAAACGCTTCCCGGCGCGGTCGGTCCACAGCACGATCTCCGCCGCCAAGAACGACCACGTCACCGTCGAGCAGTTCCTCGAGCGGGCCACCCACGTGTTCGAGCGGCGCATCGGTGAGGTGTACCGCGAGTACCAGGCTCGCCTGTTGCGCGCCGGCGCCATGGACTTCGACGACCTGCTCCTCAACACGGTCGAGCTGTTCCGCCAGCACCCCGATGTGCTCGGCCACTACCAGGAACGCTTTCGGCACGTGCTCGTCGACGAGTACCAGGACACCAACCGCGTCCAGAACGAGCTCGTCCTCCAGCTCGGCGCCCAGCACCACAACGTCTTCGTGGTCGGCGACGCAGACCAGTGCCTCCCGCCGGAAACTCGCATCTCGACCACGGCCGGCGAAAAACCGATCGCCGAGATCCGCGTGGGAGATGTCGTGCTCGGAGCTGCCGGCGGCGCTCGTGTCTCCCGGGGCGTCGTCACCTACGTGAAGCGCAGCCACCACGTGGGCCGGTTGTTCCGGGTCCGCGTGGGCGGGCACACACTGGTCGGAACATCGGAGCACGTGGTGCCCGCTCGGGCCGATGCGGGCACCAGTTCTGAGCAAGACGATCTGACCCGCGCCGGCGCGCCCGTGGAGCTGACCATGTTCGGCGACACCGACGGGATGCACACCGTACGAGGTCCCGGGCGATCAGGGGCCTCGCTGCGGCGTCCGCTTGGCGCCTGTTCCGGGCGTGGGTCTGTGGTGCTCGAACGAGGGGTCTCCGGTGGTGCCGCCGAGTCGACGCTGGACCTGTTTGCGGACTACGGCGAGGCCCGCGCCTTCGCCCGTCAACTCGACCCTCAGTCAGGCGATGGCGTCACGCGGCGCACCCGCGTCGACGGTGTGGTGTACGACGACATGCCGTTGTCGCAGTTGCGGCCGGGGATGCGGCTGCTCGCATGCGAGGGCGACCGGATGGTCGAGGTCGCCGTGGATGAGATCGACTTCGGGTCGTACGACGGTCCGGTCTACGACCTCGAAGTCGAGCCGACCCACAGTTACTTCGCGAACGATCTGCTGGTCCACAACAGCATTTATCGGTTCAGGGGTGCCGACATCCGCAACATCACGGAGTTCGAGGAAGCGTTCCCCGACACCACGGTGATCGTGCTCGACCAGAACTACCGGTCGACGCAGAACATCCTCGACGCCGCCAACGCCGTGATCGCCAACAACGCCTCGCGCAAGCCGAAGGAGCTGTGGAGCGACCGGGGTGAGGGCAACGCGATCGTTCGCTTCCACGCGGACGACGAGTCCGACGAAGCTCAGTGGGTGGCGAACCGCATCAACCACCTCCACGACGAGGAGGGGTTGCGCTGGGGCGACATCGCGATCTTCTACCGCACCAACGCGCAGAGCCGTGTGCTGGAAGAAGCGCTGTTTCGCGCCGGTGTGCCGTACAAGGTGATCGGTGGTACCCGGTTCTATGACCGGCGCGAGGTGAAGGACGCGATCGCGTACGTCCATGCCGTCGTGAATCCCGCCGACGAGGTGTCGGTCAAGCGCGTGCTCAACGTGCCGAAGCGGGGGGTGGGCGACACCACCGTGGGTCGCCTCGACGCCTGGGCGCGGGCGCACGGCCACACTTTCTTCGAGGCCCTTCGCAATGCCGAGGGAGCGGGCGTCACCGGCCGCGCCGTGCGAGGGATCGAGGAGTTCTTGTCGCTCGTCGACGGTCTGCGTGAGGTGGTCGGCAACGGGCCGGGCGCGCTGCTGCAGGCGATCCTCGACCGCTCCGGGTACGTGGCGGAACTGCAGGCCGAGCACTCGGTGGAGGCGGACAGCCGCCTCGAGAACCTGGCCGAGCTGATCGGCGTGGCGCAGGAGTTCGACACGGTCGACGAGTTCCTCGAGCAGGTGAGCCTGGTAGCCGACACCGACCAGCTTCCCGAAGCCTCCGATGTCGGCGGCGACACCACCAACACGGTCCTCATGACCATGCACGCCGCCAAGGGCCTGGAGTTCCCGGCCACCTTCGTGATCGGCATGGAAGAAGGGGTGTTCCCGCATCTGCGGGCGATCACCGAACCCGACGAGCTCGAAGAAGAGCGCCGCTTGGCCTACGTCGGCATCACCCGCGCGCAGATGTGGCTCCACTTGTCGCACGCGTGGTGCCGCACGTTGTACGGGTCCACCCAGTACAACCCACCCAGCCGCTTCCTCGATGAGATCCCCGACAACCTCGTCTACCACGTCGAAGGCAACCGCCGCCCCTCGCGAGGGGGAGGCTCCTACGGCGCTCGGAGCCCGGCCCAGGCACGGGGCGGCTCGTGGTCGGAGCAGCAGGGGTGGCGCACGGGTCGTGGCATCGACCGTCACGGCGGGGGCGACGACTCCGGTTCCGGCGCACCCACCGGGACCACCTTCGGTCGCGGTGACGCCGACGCGGGCCGCGACCGGCGCAAAGCGCGCTTGGAGCGGATCCGGGCGGAGCGCCGAGGCGAGGAGCCGGGCGGGCGGATCTACGGCGCCCGCGAGCGGATCGTCGACGCGGCCATCGAGGCCGGGTCGTCGCGCCCCGACCCGCGCCACGGAGCCGGGGGCGGTGCCGATCTCGAGCCAGGCGACGACGTCCACCACGCCACTTGGGGCGACGGTGTGGTGCTCGACGTCCGCGGCCACGGCGATCAAGCCGAGGCCACGATCCGCTTTCCCGAGGTGGGTGAGAAAGTCCTCTTGCTGGCCTGGGCCCCGGTCGAGAAGCGCTGATCCGACCCTGGTCGGCAACTGGGGCGGCCGGCGCCGCGGCCCGCGACCAGACGGTCAGCCGAGCGCGCCGGAATCCCGCAGCTCGGCGATGTCTTCCCAGCTGCGCCCGAGCTCGAGCAACAGCTCCTCAGTGTGCTGGCCGAGCTCCGGTGCCGGACCGCGCGGGACAGCCGCCTCGCCGCCGAACTGCGCAGGCGGCGCGGGAAGGCGGTACGTGCTGCCGTCGCTCGCTGCCACCTCGGGGAGGAAGCCGTTGAGCCCCACCTGCACGTGGTCGTGCACTTCGGCGGGCGACAAGGCCGCCGCCCACACGCCAGTGAAGCCGGCGAGGCGCGCTTGCCACTCGGCCAGCGTGTGACCGGCGAAGATCTCATCGAGCGCGGCGATGCACGCGGTGGAGTTGGCGGCCCGCGTGGCCAGGTCGGCGAAGCGCTCGTCGGCGGCGAGGTCGGGTCGCTCGAGCACCGTGCACAGCTCCTGCCAGTGCCGGTCGGCTTGGAGGCACACGAGGTACAGCCAGCGCTCGTCCTTGGTCCGGTAGGAGTTGACGAGCGGGTTCGGTGACATCGTCCGCGGTGGCACGGGGATCGATCCGACGATCGGGCCCGACATGATGTCGGGACTGAGCGCCCACATGCCCACGTGCAACAGCGCCACGTCGATCTCGGTGGCCTCGCCGGTGCGCTCGCGGTGGAACAGCGCGGTACCGATCGCGCCGGCGATCGTGTTGGAACCTTGGAGGTCGAAGAACGCGGCCGGCTGGTACATCGGCTCGCCGCCGTCGCGGCTCATCTTGTAAGCCATCGACGCCGAGGCCCATGCCGCAGCGAGGTCGAAACCGCCGGTGTCTGCCATGGGCCCGCGGGCGCCCCAACCGCTCCCTGCCGCGTAGATCACGTCGGGGTTGGCCGCGCGGATGTCGGCGAGGTCGAGCTGGAGCTTGGTGCGCACTTTGGGCAGGTAGCTGGTGAGGAAGACGTCGGCAGTGGCCACCAGCTCGAGCAGCAACGTGTGGCCGGCCTCCGACGCCAGGTCGATCGTGACGCTTCGCTTGCCGCGGTTGGGTATCTCGACGAACGGGTTCGCGCGCGGGGCGTCGGGGCGCGCCAACAAGTTCATCAAGCCGCGCTGGGGATCGCCGGTGGGTGGTTCCACTTTGATGACGTCGGCCCCGAGGTCGGCGAGGACCGCGCCCGCGCCCGGCACGAAGGTCCACGCGGCGACTTCGACGATCCGGATGCCTTCGAGTGGCTGGGTCATGGTCGTTGGCTCCTGGTCGGTGAGGGGCACGTGGTGGGGCTCGATAGCTGCGGAGATCTTCGCCGTGGTATTGAGGACACTCTAATGACGACCGCCGAGATGGTCGAATTGAGTGTTCCCTTTTCGGTCGGCAGACTGTCGCAGATGGCCTCGCTCCCCGCGGATCTCGTGAGCTGGATGGAAGACCTCGCAGGGGGTGCGCTGGTCGACAGCCGGCGCCAGCCCGGCGGCGCGCGCAAAGAAGCGTGGTTCGTCGATTTCGAAGCACCGACGGGGGAGCGGCGCGAGCTCTTCCTCCGCTACGACCGCAGCGCGCCGAACCCGCACGCCGACCCGTGGACGCTGCATCGCGAGAGTGAGGTGTACCTGGCGCTGCAGGACACCGAGGTGATCGTGCCGCCGGTGCTCGGCGTGCACGGGGAGCACCAGGCCATGCTCTCGGAGCGCCTCGAGTCCGACGGCAACTGGTTCTCGCGCATCGCGGATCCCGACGTCGCGCTCCGCACGGCGCAGCACTTCATGGAGCAGCTCGCTGCACTGCACCGCACCGATGTACGCCGCTTGTCGCTACCGGGCTTCCCGGCGCCCACCACCATCCCCGCCATGGTCCGCTGGGAGCTCGACGAGTGGGAACGCATCATCGACGCCCGCGGTGGCGACCCCGACCCGCAGCTCGAGTTCGCCATGCGCTGGCTGCGCGCCAACATCCCTGATGTCGACGGGCCGGTGGTGCTGGTGCAAGGCGACACCGGCCCCGGCAACTTCATGTACCGGGACGGCCGGGTGGTGGCCGTGGTCGATTGGGAGCTCGCCCATCTCGGCGACCCCATGGACGACATTGCCTGGTTGGCGCTGCGCAGCACGCAGGACCCGTTCCCCGACTTCCCGGCGCGGCTGCGCGAGTACGAAGCGTTGGTGGGATGGGAAGTCGACGACGAGCGGGTGCGCTACTACCAGGTCGTCGCCGAGACGAAGCTCCTCGTGATGGGGCACTCGCCCCGGCGGGCCAACCGTTACGTGGAGGTCGAGGGCGGAGGCATGGATGTGGGCAACGGCCTCATTTACGGCGTCCTCCACCGGCGGCTCTGGTTCGAGGCGATCGCGGCGCTCCTGGGCCTCGATCTCGACGCGCCGCCGCTCGCCCCCGACGTCGACGACGACCACGACTGGCTGTACCAGGCCTTGCTGCACCAGCTCCGTGAGGTGGTGGTGCCGAAGATCGCCGACCCGCTGGCCCAGCAGCGTGCCAAAGGCTTGGCCCGCATCGTCAAGCACTTGCGCGAGGTGAACCTGCACGGCCAGTTCTACGAGCAAGGCGAGCTGGACGACCTCGCCGGTGCGTTGGGCGCGCCCCCCGCCGACGTGGCGTCGGGACGCGAGGCGCTCCGCGTGGCGGCGCGCGGCGGGAAGGTGTCGGACGCGGCGTACTTGCAGGTGCTGTGGCGGCGGGTTGCGCGCGACGAGGAGCTGCTGCGCTCCGCGTCGGGTGCGTTGGCCGATCGGCACTGGCCCCCGTTGCGCTGAGGTCGCGGCAGCGCCTCCATATTCAGGGTACTGTTTCGAGAGGCGCTGCGGAGGGCTGCGGCGCCTCCGAACCATCGCATCGCACGACAGACTCGGGGGATCGGTTCTTCGTGACCGAACACGTCAGCTTCCTCTTGCTCGGCATCGGCAACGGTGCCGTGTTCGCGGCGCTGGCGCTGGCGCTGGTGGTCACGTACCGGAGCTCGGGAGTCCTCAACTTCGCAACCGGCGCGCTCGCGCTGCACGCGGCGTACACGTACGCCTTCTTGCGTCAAGGCCAACTGCTGAACCCCATCCCGCCCTTCGCTTCGACCATCGGTATCGGCGGCTCGCTCTCGATGCTGCCCGCGCTGGTGCTCACGCTGCTCATCGAGGGGTTGGTCGGTGTCTTGCTCTACGCGGTCGTGTTCAGACCGTTGCGCAACGCGGTCCCGGCGGCCAAGGCCGTGGCGTCGCTGGGGCTCGCGGCGGTGCTGACCGCCATGATCACCCAGCAAGCGGGCTCCAACCAGGTTCTGGTCGGGCAGATCTTCCCCACCACGATCTACTCGATCGGCTCGATCCACGTGGCGGCCAACCGGTTGTGGATCGCCGTGACGGTGGTGGCGGTCGCCCTCGGGTTCGCGGCGCTCTATCGCTTCACGCCGTTCGGTCTCGCCACGCGCGCCGCGTCGGAGTCAGAAGTCGGCGCCCTCGTGTCCGGCGTGTCGCCCGATCGGGTGGCGCTCGTCAACTGGGCGTTGAGCGCGATGGTCGCGGGTCTCGCCGGAGTGTTGATCGCGCCCCTCACCCCGCTGGTGCCCGGTACGTACACGTTGTTCATCGTCCCGGCGCTCGCCGCCGCCGTGCTCGGCCGCATGTCGGCGTTGACCCCGGCCGTACTCGGTGGCCTGGCGATCGGCATGCTGCGCGCCGAGGTCGTGCACTTGCGGGGCACGTACTCCTTCATGCCGAGGGCCGGCGCCGAGGAGCTCGTGCCGCTGGTGCTGGTCTTGTTGGTCCTCGTCGTCAGCGGCCGGCCGCTGCCGACCCGCGGGATGCTCGTGCAGGCGACGCTCGGCCGGGCACCGCGACCTCGCAGCGTGTGGCTGCCGGCCCTGGGCGGTGCCGCGGCGGGCACGATCGGCCTCTTGACGCTCGAGGGCAGCATCCGCGGCGCGCTGATCTACACGTTCATCTCGGCTGTCATCGCGCTCTCCCTCGTGGTGGTCACCGGTTACGCGGGCCAGATCTCCCTTGCGCAGCTCACGCTGGCAGGAGTCGCCGGGTTCTCCTTGACGGGCATGACCACGTCCTGGGGGATCCCCTTCCCGATCGCCCCGCTCCTCGCCGCCGTGGTTGCCACCGCGATCGGTGTGGTGGTGGGCCTCCCTGCACTGCGCATACGGGGCTTGCTCGTGGCGATCGTGACGCTCACGCTCGCGGTCGCGCTCGAAGCGGTCTGGTTCCGGAACTCCGACTTCAGCGGGGGAGCGAACGGCGCCCGAGTCGTGTCGCCCAAGCTGTTCGGCATCGACTTCAGCGTCGGGTCCGGCGTCGCGTACCCGCGGCGGGCGTTCGGGTTCCTCTGCCTGGCCGTGCTCGTCGCAGTCGCGGTCGGGGTGGCCAAGCTCCGCAAGAGCAGCTTGGGCTCCGCCATGCTCGCCGTCCGCGCCGACGAGCGGTCTGCCGCGGCCACGGGTATCAGCGTCGTCCGAGTGAAGCTCCTGGCCTTCGGGATCGCCGCGTTCATCGCCGGCATCGGCGGGTGCCTCATCGCGTACCAACAGACGACGGTCACGTTCCAGAGCTACAGCGCTTTGGGCGGCCTCGACTTGTTCACCACCACGTACCTTGCGGGCATCACCTCGGTGGCCGGCGGTGTGGTGGCGGGCATCATCGCCGCGAGCGGCCTGGTCTTCACCCTCGTCGATCGGGCGATCGACTTCGGGCAGTGGTTCTCGATCATCTCGGGCATCGGCCTGATCGTCACGGTGATGAAGAACCCCGAGGGGCTGGTCGGCCCCCTCCACCTGCTCATCGACAAGCGCCGCCGCGCCCGCGCCGTGTCGCACACTGGCGACCCGGAGGAGTCGCCAGCTGCGTCGGCCGCGGCCGGCGAGCCTGGTGGCGAGCCGCCGGTCGTGGCGGCGGCTGGCCCAGCGCCGCCCGGCGGTCTCGGCCCGGCGCTGCTCGCGGTCAACGAGGTCTCGGTGACGTACGGCGGCGTGAAGGCTGTCGATCAGCTGTCGTTCGAGGTTCCCGAAGGTGCCATCGTCGGCCTCATCGGGCCGAACGGCGCCGGCAAGACCACCGCCATGGACGCGCTGTGCGGTTTTGCCAAGAGCACGGGCACGGTGTCGCTCGGCGGCCGTCGCTTGCACGGCCTCAAACCGCACCAGCGTGCGCGGATGGGGCTCGGTCGAACCTTCCAGGGCATCGACCTCTACGACGATCTGTCCGTCGCGGAGAACGTCGTGGTCGGCCAGTTCGCCGGCACCCGCAAGGCGCTGCGCGTGCTGCGCGGCCACGACTACGCGCAAGTCGATCGCGTGCTCGGCGACCTGGGCCTGCAGGACCGGCGCGACGATCCCGTGCGCGACTTGTCGCAAGGTCAACGCCAGCTGGTGTCCGTGGCCCGTGCGCTCGTGAGCCGTCCCCAGTTGTTGTTGCTCGACGAACCGGCTGGCGGTCTCGACACGCGGGAGAGCCAGTGGCTCGCCGGTCGCCTCCGCGACGTGCGGGCCGCCGGCACCACGATCTTGTTGATCGACCACGACATGGGTCTGGTGTTGAACTTGTGCGACCTGATCTACGTCGTCGACTTCGGCGAGCTGATCGCCTCGGGCACACCGTCGGAGGTGCGCGCCAGCGCCCGGGTGGCTGAGGCCTATCTCGGCGCCGCACGGTCTGAAGAAGTGTCGACGTGAAGGCCGACGGCTCGGCCGATGGGCCCGCGAACGGCACAAGGAACGGCCGTGGGGACAACGGCGCGACGGGTCCGGCGCTCGCGTGCGACGTCACGGTCGGCTACGACGGCGTGGCGGTGGCCCGCGACCTCTCGGTGACGGTCGGCCACGGCGAGATCCTGGCGGTGCTGGGACCCAACGGCGCCGGCAAGACCACGTTGTTGCTGACGCTGTCGGGATTGCTGCCTCCGATCTCCGGCCAGATCGAAGTCGACGGCTCCAGAGTCCGCGCCGGTTCCGCCCGACGGATGAACCAGCTCGGTGTGGTGCTCGTGCCCGACAATCGCGCCCTGTTCACGCAGCTCACCACGCTCGAGAACCTGCGTGTGGCCAAGCGCGCCAGCCCACGCAGGGGACGGACGGTCGATGACGTGCTCGACCTGTTCCCCGTGCTGCGCAAGCGGGCGAACTTGAAGGCCGGGATGTTGTCGGGCGGCGAGCAACAGATGCTGGCGCTCGGGCGCGCCCTGGTGCAGGCACCGCGGGTGCTGCTGGTCGACGAGATGAGCATGGGCCTCGCGCCCGTCATCGTCGAGGGGCTGATGCCGCTCGTGCGAACGATCGCCGACACCACCGGCGCAGCGGTCGTGCTGGTCGAGCAGCACGCGCAGCTCGCGCTCGAAGTGGCTGATCAGGCGCTCGTGCTCGTGCACGGCGAGGTCTCGCTCCGTGCCCCGGCCGCGCAGCTGCTGCAGGACCGCGATCGCCTCGAGCAGGCGTACCTCGGTGCTGGCTGACGGCCGAATCAGGCCGTTGCCCGGTGTCCGAGAAAAGGGTATCCTTATTTTCCTACACGGGGAAGGCTCGGGGGACCGGGCAGACATGACCGGCTGCGGCAGGAGGAAGCAATGAACTGGAGCTCAGCTCGCGCGGGCGGCCGCGCTCGTTGGACAGGTGCGGTGTTCGCTGCCGTGTTCCTGCTCGTCGCGGCAGCTGCGTGCAGCAGCAGTGGGTCGACCAAGAGCTCGTCGACGCAACCCAAGGCGAACCTCGCGGCGTTGGGCACGCCCAAGGCAGCCACCGGCACGCCGATCAAGATCGGACTGATGACCGACGCGGGCGGCGCTGGCGCGCTCGACGCGCAGTCCGGCCTCGCCGAAAAGGGCGCCAAGATCGGCGTCAGCTACTTGAACGACTACACGGGCGGCATCGCCGGCCACAAGGTCGAGCTGTTCGTCTGCGGCAACAAGGCCACGCCGGCCGGCGCGCAGGACTGCGCCAACCAGTTCGTGGAACAGAAGGTCGTGGCGGTCGTCTGGCCGTTCACCGGCCAGGGTGCCGGTGTGCCGATCATCACCGGCGCGGGGATCCCAATCGTGGCCGTGTCCGGCTCGTCACAAGAGGAGCTCACCACCTCGGGTGAGTTCATCATCACCGGCGGCTACCCCGGCACGCTGGGCGCGTTCGCGCTCGACGCGAAGCAGCAGGGCATCAAGAAGTTCGCCATGATCGTCACCGACGTGCCCGCCGCCACCCAGGCCGCCCAGACGCTCGGCAGCATCGTGTTCAAGAACGCCGGCGTGAAGTTCACGGTGATCCCGGCGGCGCCCGGCACTGCCGACCTCACCCCGCAGCTCCAGCAGGCCGTGTCCGACGGTGCCGACGCACTCGGCGTGACCGGTGACGTCACGTTCTGCACGTCGTTCCTGCAGGCGTATCAGACGCTCGGCTTGAAGGCCACGAAGTACGTGATCGGCACTTGCAACGACCAGTCCGTCGTGAAGGCGCTGCCGAACGCACTCGAAGGCGCGCGGGAGCCGTCCCTCAACGGCCAGGGCCCCGATGACCAGCTGTATGCCGCGATGGTCACCAAGTACGGCGGCGGCAACGTCGACACGGACCCGCTCGTCAGCTCGGGCGTCTCGTCGGGCGTCTCGTCGGTCATGGACCTCGCGGCGGGCATGACGACGTTCACCGGTGAGGTGACGCCGGCCGCCATCACCGCACAGTTCAAGAAGGTGACCGGCAAGATCTTCTTGTCGGGCGGCCTGGACTTCAAGTGCGACGGCACCGCCATCCCGCTGCTGAAGAACATCTGCTCGTCGGCGTTCCAGATGACGGTGCTGAACGCAGACGGCACGATCAAGTCCGCCGAGAAGATCGACGCCTCGTCGATGTACAAGGCCGGCTGACGATGGCGTTTCGTCCGCCGGAAGCTCCACGCGTGCGCGCGATCGAACGAAGGGGTGCCCGCCGATGAGCTCGACGATGACCGAGTTGCCGGTGACGGATCTCGCGGAGTCGATCATGTTCACCGACCCGTTCCCGCGCTACGCGGAGCTCCGGCGGACGGCGCCGGTGTCGAGGGTGCTCTACAACGAGACACGTCGCCGCGAGGGCTACATGCTCACCCGGTACGCCGACGTGATGACGCTCCACACCGACCCGCGTTTTTCGAGTGATCCGTTCAAGCAGCGTGGCAGCCCGCTGACCAAGCTGATGCCCCGCATGTTCCGCTTGCTGATCGACACGATGGTGTTCAAGGACGACCCGGAGCACAAGCGGCTGCGCGGCCTGGTGAACAAGGCGTTCACGCCGAAGATGGTCCAGCAGATGGCCGACCACGTGCAGGTGCTCGCCGACCAACTCCTCGACGATCTGGTCGGGGCGGGCGAAGTCGACTTGGTGTCCGCGCTGGCCGTGCCGCTGCCGCTGTCGGTCATCTCCAACATGCTCGGGGTCGACGATCGTGACCGCGAGGAGTTCCAGCGGTCGGTCCACCAGATGACCGACGTCGCGGGGGCCGGCAACGTGTCGGCGATGATCAAGATGCTCCCCGCGGGGCGGCGGATGATCCGCCTGTTCGAGCGTATGGCCGAGCAACGACGCTTGGCGCCCGACGACCGTCTGATCACTGCGCTGGTGGAGGCCAACGAGGACGACGACGTCCTCAGCGACCACGAGATCATCGCCATGATCTTCCTGCTGCTGCTCGCAGGTCACGACACGACGTCGAACTTGATCGGCAACTCCGTGGTCACGCTGCTCGACAACCCCGAGCAGATGCAACGCCTGCGGGACGACCCGTCGCTGATCGACACCGCGGTGGAGGAGCTGCTGCGCTTCACCTCGCCGGTGCCGTGTGGCGCCACCCGCTTCCTGCTCGAGGACGTCGAGATGGCCGGTCAGACCCTGCCGCGCGGCAGCCAGGTGCTCGGCATGCTGATCAGCGCCAACCGCGACGAGGACATCTTCCCCGCCGCGGACCAACTCGACCTGGGGCGCCAACCGAACCGGCACCTCGCGTTCGCGTTCGGGGGCCACTTCTGCCTCGGCAACCAACTCGCGCGTATGGAAGGCCGGATGGCCATCCGCGGGCTGCTCGAACGCTTCGAGCACATCGAGCTCGCGGTTCCCAAGGAGCAGTTGAGGTGGAAGCCCACCCAGTCGCTGCGTGGGCTCGCCGAGCTGCCGCTGCGGTTGAGCTGACCGGCTGGCCCGCAGCGTCAACCGATCGGTTCGAACACCGGCACGTACACGTCGTCGTGGGCCTCGAACACCACCCGTACCCGCTGGTCGATCGCGAGCGTTTCAGGCTCGGCGTTCACGATGTTGGTGGGGAGGCGCAGGTCGCCGTCCTCGTCGAGCGTGACGACCGCGATGACGTACGGCGGCGGCACGTCCGGGTGGTACTGCTGCTCGTTCACCGTGAACGTGTAGATCGTTCCCGTGCCGGCCACCGGCTCGGCGTGCAGCCCGCCTCCGCACGCCGGGCATGCGTCGACCGGCGGGTGCACCCAGCGATCGCAGCTCCGGCACTTCTGGATGAGGAGCTCGCCGTTGGCGCCCCCCGTCCAAAACGCCCGGTTCGCGTCGGTGAGCGGTGGCAACATCCGAGGTGCGGCAGGTCCTGGCGCGGCTGGTTGGTTCACACCGAGAGAATAGAGGTTACGGAATGAACGACCGACCCGAACAGCAGTCGATCATCAGCGGGATCGGCATCTCGCCAATCGGGCGCCGCACCGGCCGCGCGGGCATCGACCTCACCGTGTCGGCCTCGACGGCTGCCATCACCGACGCCGGCCTCACGCCTGGCGACATCGACGGCATCGCCACCATGGGCGACACGCCGCTCGTCGAGGCTGCTGCCGCGCTCGGCATCGAGCCGCAGTACACCGGCGGCGGGTTCGACACGGGCGGGTTGCTGTCGCCGCTGATGTCTGCCTGCGTCGCCGTCGGCGAGGGTCGTGCGCGCCACGTGCTCGTGTACCGCACGGTGCAGATGATGGGCGGCTCGATCGCACCCTCGTCGTCGGGTGGCGGCGGCAGAGGCGGCGGGGGCGCCTCGTCGCCACCGAGGGGTGGGCCGACCCCCGACGAGGCGCGGCTGGTGAGCGTCATGGGTGACATGGCCACGCTGCTCACGTACCACGCGTACTCGGCGGCCAACTGGCTGGCCATGCACTGCCAGCGCCACATGTACCTGTACGGCACCACCAAGGAGCAGCTCGGCTGGTTGGCCATCAACAGCCGTCGCAACGCGGGGCTGAACCCGTTGGCGGTCTACCGCGACCCGATGACCATGGACGATTATCTCGGTGCGCGGGTGGTGTCCACGCCGTTCGGGCTGTACGACTGCGACGTACCGATCGACGGGTCGATCGCGTTCGTGGTGTCAGGGGTCGAGCACGCCGACGACACGCCGCATCCGGCGATCCGCGTGCAGGCGCTCGGCGGTTCTTCCGCGGGTGGTGGATGGATCCACCGACCCGACTACCCGAAGATGGGGTCGGTCGACGCGGCAGCCGAGATGTGGAGCCGCACCGACTTGCGCCCAGCCGACGTCGACATCGCGGAGCTCTACGACGGCTTCACGTTCATCACGCTTGCGTGGCTCGAAGCCCTCGGCTTGTGCGGCGAGGGCGAGTCCGGGCCGTTCGTCGAAGGCGCCACGCGGATCGCGCTCGATGGCGAGTTGCCGCTCAACACGTACGGCGGCCAGCTCTCGGCGGGCCGGATGCACGGCTACTGGGTGATGCACGAGGCGTGCGTGCAGTTGCGCGGCGACGCGGGGGAGCGCCAGGTCCGGACGCGCGGCGGCACGCCCGAAGTGGCAGTGGTGGCCAACGGCGGTGGCCCGATCGCGGGGTGCCTGCTGGTCACCCGGTGAAGGTCGACCTTGCAGGTCGGGCGAGGGCGGCTCGCGCCGTCGCCATGTGGTTCACATCCAGTTGATCGACTTGATCTCTGTGAACTCTTCGATGCCGTGGTGGCCCCACTCGCGCCCGAGTCCGCTCTGCTTGTAGCCACCGAACGCGCCTTCTTGACCGATGCCGCGCATGATGTTGCCCCAGCCCGGACCCTGGCCGGCGCCCTTGCCGGAACCGTGGGCGGTGCCGCCCGTGCCGATCGCCATCATCGACCCGGCCCGGATCTGGCGGGCCACGTTGAACGCCCGTGAGGTGTTCTCGGCGTGTACGGCACCGCCGAGGCCGTACACCGAGTCGTTGGCGAGCCGGATCGCGTCCTCGTCTTTGCCCGAGTACGGGATCACCGTGAGCACCGGCCCGAAGATCTCCTCTTGGGCGATGCGCATCTCGTTGCTGCCGATGAACACGGTGGGCTCGTAGAAGAACCCCTTGTCGAATCCGTCGGGACGTTTCCCGCCGGCGACCAGCTCGGCGCCCTGCTCATGGCCGGACTGCACGTAGCCCTCGACCCGAGCCCGCTGCTGCTCGCGGATGAGCGGGCCCATCACGGTCGAGGGGTCCCTCGGGTCGCCGACCTTGATCATCGGAACGGCGGCGGCGACGCCCTCGCGGTACGCGTCGAGGAGGTGCTCGGGGAGCAGCAGGCGGGTCTGGAGCACGCAGCCCTGCCCGCAGTGGGTGGTCACTTGGCCGAACCCGACCGAACGGGCGAAGTCCTCACCCACGTCGTCGAGCAGCACTTGGGCGCTCTTGCCACCGAGCTCGAGCTGCAGGCGCTTCATGGTCGGGGCGCCGTTGGCCATGATGCGACGGCCGGTCGCGGTCGAACCGGTGAACGCAACCATGTCGACGAGGGGCGTGGAGGTCAGCTCGTCGCCGACGTCACCGTGGCCGGTGATGACGTTGACCACACCTTTGGGGAGCCCTGCCTCCTCGGCCGCCTGCGCGATGAGGAACGCGTCGAGCGGCGTCCACGGGTGCGGCTTGAGCACCACGGTGCAGCCTGCCGCCAACGCGGGGGCGACTTTGACCACGTTGAGCATGAACGGGAAGTTGAACGGGGTGATGGCGGCCACCACGCCCACGGGCTCGCGCACGACTGCGCTGCCGCTCATGCCGGTGAGACCGCCCGACGGGGCGCCGGACTCGACCCACTGCACGACGTGTTCGGTCAGTGCGGCGTTGGAACGGAACATGCCGATCGAACCGCTGGCCTGGATGAAGTCGGTGATGAAGCCCGCCGACCCCGTCTGGGCCACGATGAGCTCGCGCAGCTCCGCCGCCTTGGATTCGAGCGACTCGGCCATCCGCACCAGCGCGGCCGCCCGCTCCGACGGCTTGGTCCACGCCCACGTGCCCTCGTCGAACGCACGCCGCGCCGCCTCGACGGCCCGCATGGCGTCCTTCGTCGACGCTTCCGGCACCGTGCCGATCACGTCTTCCGTGGCGGGGTCGATCACCTCGATCTCGCCGCCCTCACCACCGGTCCACGTGCCATCGATGTACAACTCGAAGTTCCACGGCGCGCTCATCGAATGTCCCCCGGTCTTCGCGGTCGGTCGACGGAAAGCGTCGCAGAATTAAGTGCACTCTGTCCAGCCGCCCGGCGTGCGGGACGCATGGCCAGGCAGGTCGTCAGCGGCGTGGTTCGGCTACTGCTTCGAGCACGCCGGCGGGGGCGTACGTCTGGTCTTCACCCCAGCCGACCAGCCCGTCCCACTCCCACCGGAACAGGCCGGTTCCCGACGCGGTGGCCTCCGCGCCATGGCGCGCCACCAACTCGCCGCTCGCGGACAACTCGCGACCGAGGTCGTCGACGGCCTCGACCTCGACTCGCTTGATCCACTTCATCTGCGGGTCGAGCCACGTGCGGCGGCGGCCGCTCACCAGATGCGCGTACTCGCCGCCGCGCAGCAGGTAGCCGGTGGCGAGCTCGTCGGACGGCACACCGTCGACGACCGTGGGCCGCGTGTAGAGGAGCCAGGCGTCGTCGGGCGACGCGGCCGCGAACGGGTAGCCCACGCCCTCGGGGGCACGGGTGGTCGACCGGGGCTTGCGCTCCGCTGGCGGCTTGCGGGGGTCGGGACCCATGGGTCGAGGTCCCCACGAGCGGTCGCGCCCGGCCAGGCAGTCGACTCCGATCTGCTCCCCCTGCAACGTGATCGTGCCCGTGACGTGCATGGGTTGGTCGAAGTGCCGTCCACGCCAGAACGGCGCCACGCCGAGCGGATGCGAGTTCGGCGCCATGACCCCGTCGAACACCAGGTCGGCCTCGAAACCCGGCGCATCGGCGTAGCGCACCCGGTAGCGCTGCAGCGGTTCGAGCATCGTGATGTGGCAGCCGGTGGGCAACTCGACGTCGCGCAAGTCGAGTTGCTCGAAGTCCACGAGCGGCACGTTGCTCACCTGCTGCTCGTAGATCGCGCCGGCGGGCGAGTCGTCCCACACCCACGCGCCGCCGTTGCACACGCGCTGCGTGGCGAGCACCTGGTTGTAGAACCAGCCGCTGATCTTGCGGTCCGGCACGCTGAAGGAGAACCAGGCGGTCTCCGTCTCCCACCAGTGGTCGGACGCTTCGTGAAAGGCGTCGTCGGCGGCGGTCAGCGGAGGATAGAAGAGGTCATCAGCCACGGGTCACGGCTCCAAGTGCGTCGAGGTGGCGTTGCATGCGATGACGGGCCACCTGCGCGTCGCCGCGGGTGACAGCGTGTGCGATGGCGGTGTGGGCGCGGTGTACTTCTGCCGCCATCTGACGGCGGCGAGCGGCAGGCACCCGTTCGATCTGGCGGATCCGGCTGAGGCGGATCAGGACCAACGCCACGAGCTCGAGCGCCCGGTTGCCGGCCATGGAGGCGACGACGGTGTGGACATCGTGCACGTCGTCGGGGTTGCCACCGGTCTCCCGGTGCAGGGCCTCTTCGAGCGCTTCGACCTTGCCGTCGCCAGCGCGCGTGGCTGCCATCTCGGCGAGCGAGGCCTCGACGGCCGTGCGGAGCTCGGAGAGGTCGTCGAGCTGCATCCCGTGGCGCGCGAGGTAGATGGCGGCAACGTCGGTGACCGCGAACGGGTTGGGTTCCGCCACGAACAGCCCGCCGCCCGGGCCGCGGCGCATTCGAGCGACGCCGTGGTGCTCGAGCAGTCGCACTGCCTCGCGCAACACCGCGCGGCTGACGCCTGTGCGCACCATCAGGTCGCTCTCCGCGCCCACCAGCTCGCCCGGCTGCAGCTTGGCGGTGACCAGCTCGTGGGTGATGCGCCGCGCGGTGGCCTCGGCGCGCTTGCCGTTGGTCATCTCCGACAATACGGCGGCTGTCGGAAGCTGCTGGCGGGTCGAGCGACGGCGGCGGAGGTACGCCGCCTCGGCCTCGAGGTGCTTGCGCATGCGGCGGCTGGCCAGGTCGGGTTCACCGGCGAGAACCGCTTCGGCGATGCGGGCGTGCGCGTGCGCGGTGTCGGTGGTGACGCCCTTCCCGACCGCCTTCCAGTTCGTGGAGTACAAGTTCGCGGTCTCGTCGAGGACCCCGACGAACAGCTCCAGCGCCAAGTTCTTGCTGGCCCGGGCGAGGAGGAGGTGAAGTCCCCGGGCGTCCGACAGGTCGGTCTGGGTGTGGCGCGCGATGTCGCGCAGCGCGGCGCGCTCCGGTTCGTCAGCCCGCTCGCACGCGAGGCGGGTGGCGAGCTCTTCGAGCACGAGACGGGCCTCGACCACCTCGTCGAGTCGGGCATCGACGCGGTGCAGGTAGAGGACGACTGCTTCGACCACGGCGTCGGTGGTGGGCTCCGTGATCCGCAGGCCGCCGCCGGGACCGCGACGCGTGCGGGCGACTTGTTGGTGTTCGATCAGGCGCACGGCTTCGCGGAACACCGCTCGGCTCACCGAGTAGCGCTCGAGCAGTTCGGCTTCGGTCCCGAGGAACGTCCCCACCGGCCAGCCGAGCGCCATGACGTCTTCGATGATCTGGTCGGCGACCTGTGCCGAGCGTTTGGCGTCGGCAGCGACGGGGGTGCGCAACGCATCGTTACGGTCCCTCGCCGGGCCAGCTGTCGCCATGACGTGCCAGGGTACTGTCGGTCCTCTCGGGGGCTGACGGACGGGCGGCGGCGAGTCGGGCACGCGTGGCATCGCGGTCGTCAGGTGCCCGAGCGTCCTCGGCGCAACTCCTGCCAGCTCGACGTCCAGCTCGACGCGAGGAACAGCGCAAGCGCGATGCCCAGCATGCCTTGCAGCGTTCGTACGCCTCCCGGCACCCGATGCGCGATCTGGTCGATGAGGGTCGGCGCGGCGGTGGTCTGTTGCGCGGCGGCCGCACTGTTCGGCGCGGGTGCAGCGATGGGGGTGCTGGCGTCGGCAGTGGGGGTGGGCGTGTAGCCGCCGCCGGCGTCGGCGGGCAGGGCGGCCATTGCTGTGTCGGGTGTCGCCGGCGTCTCGGCCGCCGGCGCCGCGGCGGGCGGGGCCGCCGGCGCGGTGACCACGGCGGCGCCCGCAGGCACTTCACACACGAGCGCCTTTTGGAGCGCCGCCGAGGGCGCGACGCCAAGGAGCTTCAGTCCCGCGTCGAGCGAATCCAACAGGTCGCCGAGCAGACCAGGTGTCGGTCCTGTGGTCGACGACAGTTGCTCCGGCACGAGGCCGGCGATCTGGTCGTCGAGCTGGCACCGCGTGCCCGGCGCCGCGGGGAGCCGCCCACACGCGATGTAGACGGGGCCGAGCGCGTTCAAGATCAGGTCGGCGATCGAGGGCACGCTCTTGGGGAGGTTCTGGTTCACCAGACCGCCGACGATGGGGACGAGCAACGTCGCGGTTCCCGACGTGCTGCAGACCGGCGAGGCGATCGGCGACACCACGGCCAGCACTTCAGTGGTGGGGTCCGGCTGTTTGGTCTGTGCCACCGAGGCGTGCCCGGTGGTGATGAACGACGCGGCCACGATGAAGAGCGCCGTCAGTGCGGAACCCACCCGGCATCCGCGCCACAAGGTCGTCATCTCGTCGTCCCCTTGGTGCTGGGCGGTGTCGTAGTGGTCGATGCACCCGCCGGCTTGGTGTCGGACGTCGTCGTGGCCGGGGCCGTGGCAGCCGGGGCCGTGACGGGCGTGTCGGTGATGGTGTTCGAGTTGGGCTTGTGGGCTGTCGGTAGGCCGGTGGTCGTGAGGATCGCGGCCAGCAGCAGCACCACGATCGCGGTGTAGAGCTGGCCCTCGGTCATGCGGAGCCGCTTGGCCAGGATCGCCATGACCGGAGGGCTGCCCGCGCTGGTGACCTTTTCGCCGCCGGTCCGCGTCGAGGCGCGGGGTTGACGCCCGTCGGCCGGTGGCTCCTCGCGGAGGGCGTGCTCGGCGTCGGGCGCGGGCCCGCCTCGGGGCGTGCTCGTACTCATCCTTCCCTCCCGGTGGCTCCGACGGTCTCGGGTTCCTCATCGCCCCCGGCCGGGCCGGTCACGGCGCCGTCCCGGGCGGCATCGCTGCGGGCGATCGCCCGCTCGTCGGTGCCGAGGTAGCTCGCGACGACGCGTGGATCGTTCCGCACGTCGTCGGGGAGGCCGTCGGCGATGACGCTGCCGGTCTCCATGCAGTACAAGCGGTCGCTGATCGCGCAGATCAGCGGCAAGTCATGCTCGATCACGAGCATCGAGGCGCCGAGCTCGCGGCGGACGTCCTCGATGAGCGGCACGAACGCTTCGGTCTCGCGCTGCGCGATCCCGGCCATCGGTTCATCGAGCAGGATCACCGACGGCCGTGTGGCCAGCAGGCACGCCAGCTCGACGATGCGACGGGTGCCCGTGGACAGCCCGCCGACTCGGGTCTCGGCGTAGCGCTGGAGGCCGAGCAGCTCGAGGAGCTCGTCCCCCGCGGCGCGGCTGCGCCGCTCGGCGCGGATCGCCGGTGGCAGGCCGAGCAGTGACGGCAGGACCTCGGACCGTTCTTGTGCCTCGAGCGCGACCAGCACACAGTCGCGGGCCGTGAGCCGTGGGAACAGCTGGGCCGTCTGGAAGGCACGCCCGAGCCCGGCCCTCGCGCGCAGGTGCGGCGCCAAGCCGGTGATGTCGTTGCCGAGCAACTCGACCTTGCCCGTGCTCGCCACGAACCCGCTGATGGCGTTCATCAGCGTGGTCTTGCCCGCACCGTTCGCGCCGATGAGCCCCACGATCTCGTGCTGGTGCACCTCCAGGTCGACGCGCTCGATGATCGTGCGGCCGCCGAGGCTCACCGAGACCCCTTCGACGCGCAGCGGCGGGGCGGTGCCCGCACCGTTCGTGGAGGGGGCCGCGGCCCGGCCGGCGAATGCCGGGCCGTGCAACGTGTCGGCGCCGCGTGCCGCAGCGTCCGTGGCGGCGGTCGGTACGTGCGGCTCGCCGGCCGGCTGGCCGGCTTCGTGGGCGCCGACCTCGCCCGCTGCCCGGTCGACCAGGGTCGTGTCGCCCTCGTCGGTCACCGCGCCCGGGTCGAGCCCGACCGCGGCCGCTCCCGTGGCTCGCAGCAAGTGCTGCACGGCCCGGTCGCGCAGGCGTGCAGCGATGGCGGCGAGCCCGGACGGCTCGAAGCGCAACAGCACGAGAAGGCCGACGCCGCTGGTGGCGATGCGCGCGGTGGACGAGTCGCCGAACATCGTCGGTACGCCGATCAGGTAGATCGCGCCCGCGATGGCCCCACCGACCGAGCCGATGCCACCGACCACGGTCATGGCGAGGACTTGGAGTGACTGATCAGGGCTGAACGAGTCGACTTGGAACGTGCGCATCACCCCGGCGAGCAGCGCACCGGCGAAGGTCGCGAGCCCGCCTGCGATGGCGAAGGAGATGAGCTTCGTGGCCGCGGGCGACACGGTCATCGCGGCGGCCGAGCGGTCGTTGCCTTCGACGGCGATGATCGTGCGGCCGATGCCCGAGCGGTGCAGGCGCCGTGCCAGCGCCACCACGGCCACCAGCGCGACGACACACAGGTAGTAGTCGGTCCGGTACGACCCGGCGTCGATGAAGCCGACCTTGCCGGGCGAGATGATGTCCACGTCGACCGTGCCGCTGCGGAACAGGTCTTGGGTGAGGAAGTAACTGCTCGCGGCCACCGCCAGGCCGAGCGTGGCGACCGTCAGGAACAAGCCGCGCAACCGGAGCGCGGGTGCGCCCACGATCAGCGCGATCACGATGCCCGCGCACGAGATGTACCCGATGGCCGCGCCGTAGGGCACCCCGCGGCTTGCCAACGCCGCCACCCCGCACGCGCCGAGACCGACGAACGCCATGTGGCCGAGCGTGAGCTGCCCCGCCCACCCGGTGAGGATCACGAGCGAGATCCCGACGATGGCGAAGATCGGGATGCGCGAAAGCAGGAACAAGTTCGACGAGGTCGACCAGATCAACGGCGCGAGCACGGCGGCCGCGACCGCCGCGGTGGCGAGCCCCCACCGGGCGCGACGGACGGCCGGCAGCGTGCGGATCGCCCGGGGCAGTGGCTCGGTGTCGGCACCGAACGCCAGCGCGGCGGATTCCTCGTCGCCTGCGTTGCGCTGCACGAACAGCATCACGAGGATCGCGACGAACAGGACCATGTCGACCACACCGAGCTGGGTCGGGTACGTGGCGTAGAGCACCGCCTCGACGATGCCGATCGCGATGCCGGCCAGGATCGTGCGCGGCAGGCTGGTGAGCCGGCCGGCGAGACCGGCGGCGAGGGCACGGAGCAAGAGCCCCGGCCCGAGCGTGGGTGCGGCGCCGGTGCCGACCTGGATGCCGGTCAGCGGCAGCGTGAGGATGGCGGCGAGCGCGGCGAGCCCACCGGCCAGCGCCCAGACCACGATGCCGACCCGGTTGGGGTCGATGCCGGCGAGACGGGCGGCTTGGCGGTTGTCGGCCACCGAGCGGATCGCCAGCCCGTAGCGCGACCGTTGCAGGAAGCGCAGGAAGGCGAAAAGCGCGATCGGCCCGAACACGAGCAAGGCGGCGTGCTCGCCGTGGAGTACGAGCCCGTCGATCGTGTACGTCCAGTTGATCGGTGTCGGGAACTGGGCGCCGATCACATCGGGTAGCAGCGCTTGCGCGACGAGGAGCACTTGGGTGACACCGATCGTGGCCACCAACACGGCGAGCACCGACCGGCGCGAGAGCGGTTCCACCAGCGTGCGTTCCACGATCACCCCGATCGCGGCGCCGATGAGGATGGCGAGCGGCAGCGCGATGGCGTAAGGGACGCCCCAGTGGTGGAGCTCGACGAGCATGATGGCGCTGAACGCGCCGATCTGGCCGTGGGCGAGGTTGATGACCCGCCCGGCCTTGTACACGAGCAACAGGCCGGCGGCGAGGATGGCGTAGCCGAGGCCCGCCATCGCCCCGATCGCCACCACGTCGAAGCGGATCGCCAGGCCGGCGAACGCGACCATCAGCTCGTTGCCCCGAGGAACACGGCCCGGGCCAGGTCGCCGTTGTCGATCAGCTCGCCGACGTCGCCGGTGAAGCGCACCTCGCCGCGTTCCATGAACACCGCGCGGTCCGCGAACGCGGCCGCGACGTTGAGGGACTGCTCGACGATCAGCATGCTGACGTGGCGCTCCTTGAGGCCGGAGATCACGTCGATCAGATGGCCCACCACGACCGGCGCGAGGCCGAGCGAGAGCTCGTCGATGATCAACAAGCGCGGCTCGGTGAGCAGCGCCATGGCCACGGCCACCATCTGTTGCTCGCCGCCCGACAGGGTGCCGGCGGTCTGGTCGAGTCGGGCGCGCACCGCGGGGACGAGGTCGAGCACCGAGATGATGCGCCGTTCGACGCGCCGGTGATCGCGCAGGATCGTGAACGCGGCGGCGCGCAGGTTGTCGCGCACGGTCATCGTCGGGAACACGGCGTTGCCGCCGACGAGCTGGACGATGCCGGCCTCGACTCTGGCGTGCGCGGGTGTGCGGGTGATGTCTCGGCCGTCGAAGCTCACCGAGCCACCCGTGGGCTTCAGGAGCCCGGAGACCACGCGCAACAAGGTCGACTTGCCGGCCCCGTTGGTGCCGAGCAGTGCGAGCACTTCGCCGTCGTCGACGTGGAGCGACACGTCGAACAGGATCTGGACGGTCCCGTAGCCGGCGTCGATGTGGCTGACATCGAGAAGTGGCGCCACGTTCGGTCAGCCCATCTTCCGGAGCCCGGAACCCGGCACGAGCTCCCAGCACTTGCACGACTTGTGCCACGCGACCTCGCGCTCGTAGTCGACCGCGTCGTGCTTCCCCGGTGCGAACGAGCCGTCCTGGGTCGAGGGGATGGCGAACGTGCCGAGCGAGTTGGCCCCTTGGATGAAGCTGGCCTGCGTCAGGTCGGGCCCGGCCTTGGTGGCGGCGTTGACGAACGCGTCGAAGATCGCGCACTCACCGAGGCCCACCTCGTGCGCCGAGTTGATGAACGGGATGACTTTCGGGTCGGCTTTGCCGACGCGGTCGAAGCAGTGCTTGTCGGCCGGCGGCACCGGCATCCCGGCGCGGTACTCGGGGAAGCGGTGCGTGCTGAGCGCCACCGTCCCGTCGAACGCATCGGGGTAGTACGAGGCCACTTGGTCGTTGATCTCGTTGTTGAAGTCGGACAGCGCGTACTCGGGGTCGTAGCCCGCGCGGTGCGCGGCCTGGGCGAACGGGCCGTCGAGGATGACGTTCGCCGCCATGATGATCAGGTCGACGCCCGCCGCCTTGAAGTTCGACACCGCGATCGGGATCTTCTGGGTGCCGGCGATCGACTGCGGCACGACCTCGACGTCCTTCACGGAGTAGCCCATCTGTTTGAGTGTGGGCACGAGCGTGTCGTCGATGGACAGCCGCTCGGATCCGTCGCCGACGAGCACCCCGATCGTCTTGCCCTCGAGCTTGCCTTTCGACTGCAGGTAATGGGCGTGGTCGAGCAGGATCCGGTTGTCGCTCGCCTGGGTCGAAAAGAACAGCCCGTTCGCGTAGTACGACTGGTCGACGCCGTCGGTCGAGAACAGCAACGTGTGACCTTGGCCGGTCACGCAGACGTTGGCCGGTGCGCCCCACTGCGACTCCGCCAAGACGGCGAACACCTTCACGTCCTGCGTCCATGCGACGCACGCGGCCTGCTCGCTCTCCACGGGGCGCGCAGCCGCGTCGACCGTGCGGTAGTCGGCCACGAGCTTGCGGCCGTTGATGCCACCCCGGCGGTTGACGTCGGCGATCAGGGCGTCGTAGCGGGCGCGCTGGTCGCCGAGATCGAACGAGTAGCCGAGGCTCTTGGCGGCACCGACGTCGATGATCGCGATGCCGAGCTTGATCGTGTCCTTCGTGACACCGCGGGCCGTCCCGCCCGCGCCGTTCGAGTTCGACCCGCCCGGGCCGCCCCCGCCCGTGGCTGCGGCGCCGCCGCCGGCCGCGCCACCACCACTGCTGCCGCCGCCTGCGGCTGGTCCCGTGCCACCGCCAGCGGTCGTCGTGCCCGTGCCTGCGACCCCCGCGATCGTGTCGCCGGTGGCGCCGCCGGTCTGGCCCAGGGTGCCGGTCGCGGCAGCGGGGGTCGTGGCCACCTTCTCCGTGCGGACGTAGGGCACCACCAAGCCGGTCAGGATCGCCCCGACCGCGATCCCCATGGCGAGGAAGAAGGCCGGCCCGCGCGCGGTCAGCGACCTCACCGCGTTCGCCTCTCGTCGGAAGCGCCGGAGCGGATGACCCCCATGCCGTTCGATCCCCCTGCCTCTCCGCGAGGCGACGACTGCGTGGAAATCAGTATCCTAAAATGCTCGGACCGATGCAAGCCACGAATCGGGCGAATTCGGGCAGGTCTGCAGGCGTATCCACGAGGCTCAACGGGCGCCGCGATCCCTGCACCGGGGCGATTCGACGAGGCCGCTACGCTCGCTGTGCCGCAGTCAGAGCGACACCTTCATGGAGGTGCCAATGGTCGACGTCCTCGGGGCGGAGTCCACGCACGAGCACGGGACATCCGCCGGGGACCCGGCCGCAGGTGGTGGCTACCACCTCGAGATCCTGCTCCTCAGCCTGGCGTCGCTGCTGATCGAGATCGGCTACACGCGGCTCGTCTCGTTCAAGCTCTTCTACTACTACGTCTACCTCGTCATCGGTCTGGCGCTGTTGGGCATCGGGTCGGGCGCCGTGGTGGTGTCGCTGTCGGGTCGGCTGCGGCGCGCGTCGACCGACACCATCTTGAAGTGGGGTTCGTTCATCGGTGGGGTGATCGTCGCCGTTGGCTACCTGGTCGTCGCGTTCGTCAAGGTCGACACGTTCGCGATGTGGCGTTACGGCACCGGCGCGTCGTTCACCAACATCGCCCGGCTGCTGCTGGTGTGCTTCGCCGTCTTCGTCACGTTCGTGCCGGTCGGGGTGATGGTCGCCACCTTGTTCGGTCGGCGCACCCGCGGGATCGGTGCGTTGTACTTCGCCGACCTGCTCGGGGCCGGCGTGGGCTGTGCCCTGGCGGTGCCTCTCGTCGACCATCTCGGTGCACCGTCGGTGGTGCTGCTGGCGGGCCTGGTGTTGGTGGTGGCCGGGCTCCAACTCGCCGTGCGGCGGGTGTCGAAGCGGTCGATCCCCGTCGGTGTGGTGCTGGCCGGCCTGCTGCTCGTGCCGGTGGTCGCCCCGAGCGTCATCCCTGACCTGCGACCGGATGCCATCAAGGAGTTCGCGCTCCACGTCGACTACCGCAAGTGGAACTCGATCTTCCGGATCGACGCGGCGGAGATCACCCCACCCGGCGAGGTCACACGGATCCTGCTGTACCACGACGGCATGATCGGCTCGGCGATCTACCAGTACGACGACAACCCCGCGAGCTTGGGCCGCTACGACCGCGATCCGCGCTCGTTCCCGTTCGCCGCCATGGGCAAGGCGCCCGACCGCGTGCTGATCATCGGCGCAGCCGGAGGCAACGAGGTCCTCACGTCGCTGTACTACAAGGTCCCCCACATCGAGGCCGTCGAGCTCAACCCGGTCACGTACTCGCTGGTGAAGGGTCGATACGCGTCGTTCGACGGCCACTTGGCCGAGCAACCGGGCGTGAAGTACGTCAACGCCGACGGTCGCTCCTACCTCGCTCGGTCACACCACCAATTCGACCTCGTGTGGTACCCGGCGCCGGACAGCTATGCGGCCACCAACGCGAGCACGTCCGGCGCGTTCGTGCTGTCGGAGAGCTACCTGTACACCGAGCAGGCCATCGTCGAGAGCCTCCGCCACACGACACCCGACGGCATCGTCGCTGCCCAGTTCGGCGAAGTGAACTACGACAACAAGCCGAACCGCACCTCGCGGTACGTGACCACGGCGCGGGCCGCACTGGCCCACGAAGGGATCCACGACCCCGACCGCCACATCGCGGTGGTCGTGTCGCCCACGGCGCTGGGTGCCACCAAGGTGTCGACGATCCTGGTGGGCAAGAAGCCGTTCACGGCGGCGGCCATCCGGCGGTTGGTGGCACAAGTTCCCCGCGTGCCCGATTCGCAGATCGCGTACGCGCCGGGCGCGGCGTACCGGCCGTCGATCGTGAGCCGCCTCGCGACCGCCCCCGCCGCCGACTTGAAGAAGGTCGAGGACGGCTACGCGTACGACGTTGCGGCCGTCACCGACAACCACCCGTACTTCTGGCACTTCAGCCGCTTCACCGACGTGATCAAGCACTTCGGCTCGCCGCTCGACCGCCAGGATCCCGAGAACGCCACCGGCGAGCGGGTGCTGCTGTTGCTGCTCGCGGTGAGCGTCGTGTTCGCCGCGGTGTTCCTGCTGTTGCCGTTCCTGGTGGTGCGCAGACGCTGGCGGGAGCTGCCGCGCAAGGGTCGGTCCGCTCTCTACTTCTCCGCGCTCGGGCTGGGCTTCATGTTCTTCGAGATCTCGTTGATCCAACGGCTGACGTTGTTCCTCGGATACCCGACGTACTCGCTCACGGTCACGCTCGCGTCGCTGCTCACGTTCACGGGCGTCGGCGCGCTGCTGAGCAACCGGCTCACCGAGCGACCCCGGCGAAGCTTCCCGGTGCTGTACGGCGCCCTCGTGGCGCTCACCGCCGCGTACTTGTTCGGGCTGCCCGCCCTCACCAGCGCCATGCAGGACGCGGCCCTCGCGCTGCGCGTGATCGTCACCGTCGCCGTGCTGGCGCCGCTCGGCGTGGTGCTCGGCTGCTTCATGCCGTTCGGTCTGCGGGCGGTGGCCGGTATGACCGAGCACGGCCGCGAGTACGTGGCGTGGGGTTGGGCGGTGAACGGGTTCGCGTCGGTTGTCGGGTCGGTGCTCACCACGATCTTGGCGATGACGTTCGGGCTGAACGCGGTGCTGGTGCTGGCCGTGATCGTGTACGCGGTCGCGCTGGCCGCCCTCGGCGCGCTGGGTTGGGGCGACCGCGCCGTCCGGGGCTCGTAGCCGTCTGCCGCCCGCCCGCCCGCCCGCCCGCCTGCCTCAGCCGCCGCCGGCAGTGGTGGTCGAGGTCGTGGCCGGCTCCGCGCCCGGCGCGGCCCGCAAGTCGACTTTCACCTTCCCGCTCTTCACCGTGACGGGGTAGTGGTACAGGCCCGGTGCGTCTGCGGCGAGGGTGCGGGCGTGGTCGCACGACGAGCGGAAGCGGCTCTGGTCGCGCTGCCACTGCCAGACGCAGCCGTCGCCCTCATCGGGCACCTGCGCGGCGAAGACCACCCAACCGTGGTCGAGGTCGGTGCCGACGTGTTGCACGTACAGGTCTCGCAAGTGGTTGCCCGATGTGTCCGGGAAGAACGTCGGCTGGTTGTCGCCGTTGATGTGCTTGGCGAGCTGCTTGGTCTTCCCGAGCGTCACCACGCCGCCGACGTCACCTTTGGGGGTGCGGCTGTTGTGCTGGCTCGTGATGACCGCGCTGGCGGCCCACAGCCCGCCGACCGCCACGGCCACCGCTGCGAACGCCAAGAGCAGGGCCCGGGTGGCGTGACCCGAGCTGGGCTGGACCGGGCTCACGGCCGCGATTGGGGATGTGGTTGGGGCACCTGCGTAGTATCGCTGCCGTTTCGTGTGCGGCCGAAAAGCCCGGCCCGCGCACCATCCGGGATCGGAGGCGACACCGCAGGTGGACCTGTTCGAGTATCAAGGCAAGCAGTTCTTCGCGAGCTATGGGATCCCGATCTCCGAAGGCGAAGCCGTCGACACGGTCGACGATGCGGTGGCGGCCGCCGACCGGCTCGGCTACCCCGTGGTGGTGAAAGCACAGGTCCACGTCGGTGGGCGCGGCAAGGCCGGCGGCGTGAAGCTCGCCAGTAACGCGCAAGAGGCCCGCGAGCACGCCGGCAACATCCTCGGCCTCGACATCAAGGGCCACGTCGTGCAGCGCCTCTGGATCGAGAAGGCATCCGACATCGCCGAGGAGTACTACGTCAGCTTCACGCTCGACCGCTCGGCGAAGCAGCACCTCGGCATGTTGAGCGCCGAGGGCGGCGTCGAGATCGAGAAGGTGGCCGAGGAGAACCCCGACGCCATCGCCAAGATCTGGGTCGACCCCGTCGACGGGCTCACCGAGGCGCAGGCACGCGAGTGGGTGCTGGCCGCCAAGTTGAACCCCGACATCACCGACGGCGCGGTGCAGCTGCTGTTGCAGCTGTGGACGGCGTACGACGAGGGCGACGCCGACCTCGCCGAGATCAACCCGCTGATCGTCACCCCCGAGGGCAAGGTCCACTGCCTCGACGCCAAGGTCACGCTCGACGGCAACGCGGTGTTCCGCCACCCCGACTACGAGCAGTACGACGCCACGCAGAACCGCGACGAGCGCGAGGCGGCGGCGCATGAGAAGGGCCTGCAGTACGTCGGCCTCGACGGTTACGTCGGCGTGATCGCCAACGGCGCGGGGCTCGCGATGAGCACGGTCGACATCGTCAACCAGGTGGGCGGCAGCCCCGCCAACTTCCTCGACATCGGCGGCGGCGCCAACGCCGACGTGATGGCCGGCGCGCTCGAGGTCATCAACAACGACCCCAACGTGCGGTCGATCTTCATCAACATCTTCGGTGGGATCACCAAGGGCGAAGAAGTCGCCAACGGGATCGTCGCCGCGCTCGGGCGGGTGCAGATCGACTCGCCGATCGTGGTGCGGCTCGACGGCACCAACGCCGACGAGGGCCGGGAGATCTTGAAGGGGCACTTGTCCGACAAGTTGCAGATGCAGCCCACCATGCTCGAAGCGGCCCAGAAGGTCGTCGAGCTGGCAGGGTCCGGCGGTAAGTGAGGGACTGATGGCCATCTTCGTCGATGAGCACACCAAGGTCGTGTACCAGGGCCTGACCGGCTCACAAGGCCGCTTCTACGGCTTGTTGAACCGCGAGTACGGCACCCAAGTGGTGGCCGGCACCAACCCCAAGAAGGCGGGGACCGACGTCGAGGGCATCCCGGTGTTCGCGTCGGTGGGCGACGCGGTCGCCGAGACCGGCGCGACCGCGTCGTGCATCTTCATCCCGGCACCGGGCGTGAGGGACGCGGTGATCGAGGCAGCCGAGGGTGGCGTCGAGTTCATCGTGGCGATCACCGAAGGCGTCCCGGCGCACGACGAGGCGTGGTTCTACAACAGGCTGCGGCGCGACTTCCCGAGCGTGCAGCTGCTGGGCCCGAACTGCCCCGGCATCATCAGCCCCGGCAAGTGCAACATCGGCATCACCGCCGGCCACATCGCCGAAGCGCCGGTGGCCGGCAAGCCGAACGTCGGGATCGTGAGCCGCTCCGGCACGCTCACGTACCAGGCGCTGTACGAGCTCAAGCTGAAGGGCATCGGCGTCACGACGTGCGTCGGCATCGGTGGCGACCCGGTCCCGGGGACCACGTTCATCGACTGCCTCGAGCGCTTCGAGGCCGACCCCGAGACCGCAGCCGTGATGATGATCGGCGAGATCGGCGGCTCGGCGGAAGAAGAGGCCGCGGAGTTCATCAAGCACCACATGTCGAAGCAGGTGTCGGCGTACATCGCCGGCGTCACCGCGCCGCCCGGCAAGAAGATGGGTCACGCAGGCGCCATCGTCTCCGGCGGCAAGGGGACGGCCGACGCCAAGATGGAGGCGTTGCGTGACGCGGGCGCGAAGGTCGGCCACAACCCGACCGAGGCCGGCGAGCTGATGGCCGGCATCGTCGCCACCTTGTAGCCGCCGCGATCCTGTCGCCACCCACTTCCCGAACTCGGGTGGGGGTGTGGTCGCGGTGGCAGCCCTCTTCCCACCCCGTTCGGCGGGGCTGGCGGTGTGGCTGGCGAGGGTCAGTCCGGAGATGTGGCTCGGGGCGGGGCGGGCTTCGGCTCGAGTCGCGGCTTGGGGGATCGGAGACGAGATGGCGACACACGAGAACGAGCTCACCGAGCGGGTCGACCTGTGCACACCCGACGGCAAGCGCCTCAATCCTGCAGCCAAGGGTTGGTCGCGCCATCCGGTGCACCGCGCCAACCTGCGGGGCGTGTGGGGGCGCAACAAGCGGTGGGACTACTGGGGGATCCTTGCCGGTGACCTCACGTTGGCGGTCACGTACGCCAACGTCGACTACCTCGGTCTGGCCACCGTGTGGTGGTGCGACTTGCCGACCGGGCGCGCCGGCGGTCGCGACATCGCCCGTCCGGCGGCGCCCGGCATCGTCCTACCCGAGGTGCCCGGCTCGGCGCCGTTGCGCTGGTCGGGCGGCGGCCTCGATCTGTCGCTCACCGACGACGCCGAAGGCACCCACTTCGAAGCGTCGTGGAAGGAGAAGGACGGCCGGCCTGGCCGCCTGACCGCGGTCGTCGCCAAGCCCGCCGACCTCGAGTCGCTCAACGTGGTCATCCCCTGGAGCGACAAACGGTTCCAGTACACCGAGAAGGCCCAAGCCCGTCCTGCCGAAGGCGTGCTGGTGGTGGGCGACGAGGAGCGCCGCTTCGGCGGCGGTACCGACGCCGCAGGCGACGCGTGGGGCGTGCTCGACGTGGGCCGGGGTCGTTGGCCGTACCGGGTCAACTGGAACTGGGCGGGTGGCGCCGGCCATGCCGCCGACGGGTCGGTCGTCGGGTTGCAGATGGGCGGCAAGTGGACGGTCGGCACGGGCTTCACCGAGAACGGCGTGATCGTCGACGGGCGCCTCACGAAGATCGGCGACGAGCTCACGTGGACCTACGACTGGGACGAGCCGCTGAAGCCGTGGCACGTCGCCTCGCCGGACGGGTCGCTCGACCTCACCCTGGATCCCGTGTACGACAAGCACTCGCGCACAGAGGCACTGGTGATGGGCATGGAGGTCCACCAGGTGTTCGGTAGGTGGAGCGGCACGGTGACCACCGAGGACGGTCGGTCGCTGCAGCTCGACGGCATCGAGGGCTTCGCCGAGGAGTCCCGCAACCGCTGGTGAACCGGGCGATGTCCGGCTGGTGCGGCCGCTTCCCCGCCCACGCGGTCGCCTGCCCCGCCACGGTCCGTCGCGTCGGCCTGTCCCGCGCGCTGTCTCGCGAGGTGTTTCGCGAGGTGTCCGGCGACCTGCCGGCGGGGTTGGCGCGTCCTGCGGTGGGGTTGGCACGAATCGCAAGAATGCGGCCGGGCACAGTCAGTCGGGGGGCGGTACCGGGTCGTGCGGAGGTTCGCCGCGCAGGACGCGCAGCAGGTCGTCGGTGGCGCGTTCGCGCAACTCGGTGACCGACGCGGTCGACGAGAACGCCACGTGCGGCGTCAGGGTGACCGGGAGGTCGAGTAGCTCCGCGGGGACGTTCGGCTCGTGCGGCAGTACGTCGAGCGCGGCGGCCCCGGGGCGGCCGGCGCGGAGCCCGTCGACCAGGGCGGCGATGTCGACCAGCGCCCCTCGGGCAGTGTTCACCAGCAACGACCCGGGGCGCATCGTGGCAAGGGTCGTGGCGTCGAGGGCCGGTGGCGCGCCCGCCACGGCGGGCATGTGCAGCGTGACGATGTCGGCCCGGGCCACGAGGTCGTCGGCGGGGAGCGGCGTTGCGCCAGCCGCCCGGACCCGATCGGCGTGGCGGTCGTCGCCGATCACGTGGCAGCCGAGGGCGATGAATCGCTCGGCGGTGCGCTGGCCGATGGTGCCGAAGCCCCACACCCCGACCGTGAGGTCGCGCACCCGGCGCAGCGGCCGGTGGCCGGGCCGCCATTGGCCCGAGCGGACCTCGCGGTCGTAGCGCGACACGCCCCTCGCCCAGTCGTGGACCAGCGCCACCACGTGGTCGGCCACCTCGTCGACGCAGTAGTCGGGAACCCGGGTGACCGTGATGCCGCGGCGGGCGGCTTCGGCCAGGTCGATGTTGTCGATCCCCACGCCCAGCCGGGTGGCGACCCGCAGCCGGGGCGCGGCGGCGAGCACGCGGGCGGTCACCGGGGCCCAACAGAACAGCAGGCCCACGGGGTCCGCGTCGGCGATGACGGTGACGAGTCGGTCCTCGTCAAGCTCCTGCGCGTCGACCAGTTCGTAGCCGGCGGCCCCGAGGCGCTCACGTTCGATCGAGGCGTCGTCCCACCCCCGATCCGTCAACACCACCCGCCCCGCCGTCCTGGTGTCCCCCGCCACAATCAGGCGATTCGTGCAGATGTGGTTGGTACGTCGCCACTCCTGCACGAAGAACGTCGGGCGGAGGTCACGGCGTCAACTCTTCGTGCAGATGTGGTTGCTATGTCGCCACTCTTGCACGAATCGGAATGAAATGGCTGCGGCGACATCCGTGCGAGCGAGTGGTCAAAAGACCGTGTAGCCGCCGTCGACCACGACGGTGTCGCCGGTGTGGAACGTGTTGGTCGGGTCGGCCAGGAACACGGCGGCCGGTCCCATCTCCGAGGGGTCGGCCCAGCGGCGAACGGGCGTGCGGGCCACGGTGGTGTCGCGGAACTTGTCCCATGCGTACAGCGGGCCCGCCATCTCCGTGACGGTCCAACCGGGGACGATGGCGTTCACCCTGATCTGGTGGCGGGCGAGGGCGACGGCCAGCGCTCGCACCAGGCCGAGCACCGCTGTCTTCGAGGTCCCGTACGCCTCGTTGCCGGCCGCGCCGTGGATCGAAGAGGTGGATGACACCGCCACCAGCGACCCGCCGCCGGCCTCGATCATGTGCCGGGCGGCCGCCTGCAGTGTCAGGAAGACGCCGTCGACGTTGGTGCGCAGCACCCGGTGCCACTCGTCGAGGTCGAGGTCGACGAACGGGATGCCGCGACCCGTCGTGCCGGCGTTGGCGAACACCGCGTCGATCCGGCCGCCGGCGGTGTCGACGCTGCGAGCGAACACGTCGGTCACGGCGGCCGGATCGGTCACGTCGCACACAAAGGCGTCGACCGCGTGACCTGCCTCCCGCAGCTGCGCGACGGCCACGTCGTTCTTGGCGGAGTCCCGCCCCCACAGCACCAGCCGGGCGCCGGCAACTGCACACGCTTCGGCCATCCCGAGCCCGATGCCGCCGTTGCCACCAGTCACCAAGACCGACCGGCCTGCCAGCGATCCACTCGTCCCCGGCCGGGAGTCCGCGGCGGGTCGGGGCGGTGTCGTCGACATGGCCTGGGACCCTACCGGCCGCCCCGTGGCGAACTCTCGCCGCCCGCCACCACAACCTTGCGATTCGTGCAGAAGTGGCTGCTATGTCGCCACTTCTGCGCGAAGAAGGTCGATCGGTGGTCGCGCTTGGCGGCCGTGCGGAGGGGTGGGCTACACCTGGGGAGGTGCGAGCGCTGGTGCAGCGGGTGACGTCGGCGTCGGTCACCGTCGACGGCGATGTCGTCGGCGAGATCGGTGCCGGGTTGTGCGTGCTGGTGGGCGTCACGCACGACGATGACGAGCGTTCGGCCGCCAGGCTGGCCGAAAAGGTGCACCACCTCCGGGTGTTCGCCGACGTCGCCGGAGTCATGAACCGTTCGCTGGCGGACACGGGCGCGGCGGCGCTCGTCATCAGCCAATTCACGCTCTACGGCGACACGGCCCGTGGGCGTCGGCCGTCGTGGGTGGCCGCCGCTCGCCCCGAGCACGCCGAGCCCCTCGTCGAGGCGTTCGTGGCCGACCTGCGGGCCGCCGGCGTCACGGTGGCGCAAGGACGTTTCGGCGCCGACATGCAGGTGGCGCTGGTCAACGACGGGCCCGTGACGTTGCTGTTGGAGGTCTGACGGACCGGCGGCGGGCGTCGAGCGGGCGGTCGGGCGGGGCCGGGCGGCGGGTGGCGGGGGGGAGCGGGGTCGGGGTCGGTTGGCCGGGGCCGGGCGGGTCGGTGGCCGGCGACTCTTCGTGCAGAAGTGCCGCGATTATTCAGCCACTTCTGCACGAATCGCAGGGTTTTGGCGGTCGCGGCGGTCGCGGTGGTCGAGCGTCCAGGCTGCCACGAGCAGGGCGACGATCGCCGCGAGCACCGGCCACTCGCCGACATGTGTGTAGATGGTGTGGCCGGTGCGGCGCCGGACCTGGTCGGACTGCAACACCCGCTGCTCGCTGATCCCCGTCCGGGCGTGCACCCGGCCGTCGGCGTCGATGATCGCGGAGAACCCCGTCGGCGCGGCTTGCAGCACCCATCGCCCTTCCTCCAGCGCTCGTAGCCGGCTCGACGCGACTTGCTGCGTCTGGACCAACGTCCCGGTGTACGTCGACCCGTTGGTGGGGTTGAGGAGGATCTGGCCACCATCGCCGATCGCGCTGCGGGCGCGGTGGCTGAAGAAGATCTCCCACGAGATCGCCACGCCGAGCGGCCCAACCGCCGTGTGCAGGACGGCCGGCCGGCGCCCGATCACCGCGTCGCGGGCGGTGAGCGACGGTCCTGCGAACGGCTCCACCAACCACCGAAGCGGGACGTACTCGCCGAAGGGGACCCGGTGGACCTTTTCGTAGCGATCGACGAGCCGGCCGTCGGGGTCCCAGGCGGCGGAGAAGTTGAGGAAGTGCTTGGCGCCGTCGTCCTGCACGATCCCGGCGACCACGGTGGCGTGGAGGCGTCGGGCCAGGGCCGACAGGTCGTCGCCCTCCGGCGCGTCGGCGATGTCGAGGTGCTCGCTGGCGGTCGGGTCGTCCGCGTTGACGTCGACCACGTCTTCGGGCCACAAGACCAGGTCGACCGGGGCCTGGATCGATTTGCTCGCGGCCAGGTGTCGATCGAAGACCTTGCGGGCGTCGGTGTTGATCGCGCGGGTGCCCTGCGGCCCCCCGCCTTGCACGACCGCGACCCGCAACGGACGACCGGTGTCGTGGCCCCGCGGCGCGATCGCGGCGGCGCCGGTTGCGATCGCGACCACGGCCACCGCGGCCACGCCGGCCCGCCAACGCCGCGCGGCGAGGGCCGACAGACCGACGCCGCCGATCACCACGAGCAGCGTGAGGGAGGCGGCCCCGAACAGCCGCACAGTCGGGGCGAAGGGCCCGCCGGCCTGGCCGATCGCCAGGTTCGAGATCGGCACGCCACCGAAGGGGAAGGCGCCCTTCCACACTTCTGCCAACGTCCATGCGGCGGGCAGCGCCACCCAGCGGCCGCGGCCGGGGGGCACCAGCATCAGGCACAGACCCGCCATCGCTGCGAACACCGCCACCGCGATGAAGTAGCCCGGGAGCGTCAGGTCGTGGATCCACCACAGCGTGATCACGAACAATCCGAACGCCACGCCCGACCCCCGCCAGAACCGGTTGCGGACGGGCTGATCGGCGAGGACCCGGTCGAGCAACGCGATGCCGACGAACCCGAGCGGCCACCACCCCCACGGCGGCAGCGACGCGGCGAGCACCAGTCCGGTCGCCACGGCAGCTGCCACTCGGCGCGGCCGAGCGCGCGACACGAACCTGCGAAGGCGACCCATGGCGTGTGCATGTTGGCACTTGGCGACGGTCGGCCCGCAGTCGACGGCTCGTCACTTGGCCGGCCCCTGGTTGCCTGGCCGGCCCCTGGTTGCTTGGTCCGGCCCCTGGTTGCTTGGTCCGGCGGTCGCGGTGGTGGGGAGCGCCGTCGGTTGGTGGGGTCGCGCGGGGGCGTGGCGGTGGTTGCCGCGGGCGATCGCGGCGGTCCGGCGGTCGCGGTGGTGGGGAGCGCCGTCGGTTGGTGGGGTCGCGCGGGGGCGTCGTGGCGATGGTTGCCGCGGGCGATCGCGGCGGTCGGGCGGTCGCGGTGGTGGGGAGGGCCTTTGGTTGGTGGGGTCGCGCGGGGGCATCGTGGCGGTGGTTGCCGCGGGCGATCGCAGCCGTCGGGCGGTCGTGGCGCCCGACGCTGCCGATCGGCGCGGACCTAAGGTGCGACGCATGGCCGGCACCCCAGCTACCAGGACCATCGAGCTCCACACCCCCGACGGACCCATGCCCGTGTACGAAGCCGCTCCGGAAGGTTCGGTGAGCTCTGCGGTGATCGTGATCCAAGAGGCATTTGGCGTGACCGATCACATCCGCGACCTCGCCGACCGGTTCGCGGCCGAGGGCTACTTGGCCGTGGCGCCGGCGATCTTCCATCGAACGGGCTCACCCGAGATGGACTACGAGGGCGACTTCGCCCGCATCGCTCCGCACTTCGCCGCGCTCGACGACGACCGCATCTTGATGGATGTCGACGCCACGCTCGGCCACGTCCTGGCGTCGGGTGTCGCCGCCGACCACACGGCCATCGTCGGGTACTGCTTCGGCGGGCGGGTGACGTTCCTGGTGGCGACGACCCGCCGCCTCGGCGCCGCGGTCGGTTACTACGGCGGAGGGATCGTCACCGGTCGCGGGCCCACCTACCCCTCGCTGATCGAGCGGGTGGGGCAGTTGGCCACGCCGTGGCTCGGCCTGTTCGGCGACCAGGACCAGTCGATCCCCGCCGAGGATGTCGAGACGTTGCGCGCCCGCCTGGCCTCCGACGCCCCCGCCGGTGTCGACGCCGAGGTGGTGCGCTACGCCGAGGCCGGTCACGGGTTCTTCAACGACGCCCGCCCGCAACACTTCCACCAGGCCAGCGCGGCCGACGCCTGGCCCCGCACCCTCGACTGGTTCCGCACCCACCTCTGACCCTCGAACCCATCCGTGTTGTGAGCACTTGGCCACCTGGGAGGTGGGTTTGTGCTCACAGCAGGGGTGGGGGGTGCGCGCGCCAGTCGGTGCTGGCGGTCGGAGCGGGGGGACTGACCTTCAGGTGGCGCGGAGGACGGCGTCGGCGGCTTGCTGGCCGCTGTGGATGCAGGCGGGCACCCCGACGCCTCGAAGGGCAGCACCGGCCACGGTCACGCTCGGGTGGCGTTCGGTCAACTCGGCCTCGAGCGCGTCGACCCGATCCAGGTGGCCGGGTGCGTATTGCGGGAACGACCGAGGCCAGCGGCTCACCCGCTGGGCGGCCGGCTGACCGAGGCCCTCGGTGACCCGGCGGAGGTCGTCGACGACCCGTTCGACCAGCTCACCGTCATCGAGGTTGTCGAAGCGGCGGTCGCCGGCCCGCCCGACCGAGGCCCGCACGATCACGGTGCCGTCGCCGGCCTCGGGCGCAAGGTGCGCCCACTTCGACGACGACCACGAACACGCCGTCACCAGCCACCCTTCGGATCGCGGGACGAGGAAGCCCGAGCCATCGAGCGGCCCGAGGTCGCCTGGCTGGAACGCCAGCGTGACCAAGGCGACCGAGGCATGCTCGACCTCGCTCAGGAACTCGCTGCCCTCCGGTGCCAGGTCACCGAGCAGCCCGCCAGCCGCACGAGCAGGCGTAGCCACCACCACGCCGTCGACGTCGATCGAGGGTCCGGTCGACAGCGCGAGCGCCCAACCTCCGGCGCCCGGACCCGGCTCGATCGCCACGACCTCGGTGCCGAGCCGCACGGCCACGCCGAGGCTGGCGAGCTCGTTGGCCAGCGCGTCGACGAGCTGGCCCATGCCGCGTGCGGGTGCGTTGAACACCGGCGACGGCTGGCCGCTTCCCGAACTCCCGCCCGCGTGCGTTGCGGGCTCGCCTGTCGTGCCGGTGGCCGCACCTGCGTTCGGCCGGCCGACGGCTCGACCCCGGGCCGCTGTCGCGTCGGCGGCGGGATTCCCGCCCTCGTGCGTTGCGGGCTCGCCCGTCCCGCGGTCGGCCGCACCGCCGCCAGCCCCGCCGGCGGCGGCCCGGGCGCGCATCGCTGCCGCGGCGCGGATCAGGCTCCGTTCGTCGGGATCGCGCACGGCGGCGTCGATCTGGGGGGTGACGGCGGCCAGCGAGAGCTGGTCGATGTCGCCCGCGTTGATGCCACCGACGAGCGGTCCGACCAGGCGGTCGACCACTTCGTCGCCCAGCCGTCGCCGCAAGTACGGCCCGATGGCCACGTCGCCGTCGGGCGGCGGCGCCGGGTGGTCGAGGTCGTGGCGGGCCGCGTCGACGCCCGCCGCAGTGAGCACGCCGGACGAGGCGAGGGCGTCGAGGTCGGTGGGCACACCGAGCAGTTGCGCGTCGGGGAACGGGCGGAGCTGACCCTCGACCACCACGTACGCGTTGCGGGCGGCGGGGGCGACGAGCCGGTCGCCGAGGCCGACGTGCGTGGCCAGCTCGAGCGCCCACGGCACCCGGATCAAGAACGCGTCGGCTGCCTCGTCGACCGGTCGCCCGGCGAACTCGCTGGTCCGGATCTTGCCGCCGAGCCGGTCTCGCTCGAACAGCACGACGTCGGCGCCGGCATGCGCGAGGCGGTGGGCGGCCGCCAGCCCGGCGATCCCTCCGCCGACGACCGCGATGGTGGGGCTCATCGGGCCACCGCCTCGTCGTGGCCGTCGGCGATGGCGGCGACCTTGGCAGCCAGCGCGCCGAGCACCACCGGGTCGTCGTTCAGCACGGGGGTACGGCCGAACGCCAGCTCGACCTCCGCCGCGACCGCAGCCGCTTCGATGTCGAGGTCGTAGGCCACCTCGAGGTGGTCCGACGTGAACCCCTGCGGGCAGACGACCACACCCTCGGCCCGTCCGGTGGCGGCCAGCTCGCGGATGAGGTGGAGCACGTCGGGCCCGCGCCACGGCTCGGGGGTGGCGCCGGCAGACTGCCAGCAGATCGCCCAGCCGGCCCAGGGGTGGAGCCCGGCGGAAGCCGCAACGGCAGACGCCGACGCGCGGAGCTGCTCGGGGTACGGGTCGCCGACAAGCACCCGTTCCGGCAACGAGTGGGCCGTGAACAGCACTTTCGTGGCCGCTTCGGGTGTTCCGAGCCCGTCGAGCGTGGCCCGAACGGCGCGGGCTTGGAAGTCGATGAGCTCCGGCAACAGGTGCCATTGGTGGACGTGGCCGACGCGGATCCCGTGCTCGTCACACGCTGCGGCGGCCCGCTGCTCGTACTCGCCGACCGAGCCGGCCGACCAGTGCGGTGCGAGCACCACCGTGACGACGTCGCCGACACCCCGACCGGCCAGCTCGCGGACACCGTCTTCGATGAACGGCGCCGCGTGCTTGTTGCCGGCGACCACGTCGAACCTCCCCGGCGCCTGGCGTTCCAACGCCGCCGCGAGCGCGGCGCGCTGGGCCGTGGTGCGGGCGGCCAGGGTCGACACGCCGCCGAGCGCGTCGTAGCGAGCGCGGAGGTTGGCGAGTTGCTCGTCGGTCGGCGCGCGCCCGCGGCGGATGTGGGTGTAGTACGCCTCGAGGTCGTCGGACGACGCGGGCGAGCCGTAGGCCATCACCACCACACCGGTGCGGTGGTCGGAGCGGGCCGCCATCGTGGTCGTCAGCCGCCGGTGGCAGCCACGGCTTCGGACACCGTGCCGTCGGTGCGGCCCTCGGCATGCACCAACTCCACCACTTGGTGCAGCACTTCGGGGTCGACTTCGGGCAGCACCCCGTGGCCCAGGTTGAACACGTGACCGGGGTGGCCGCCGGCCCGGCGCAGGACGTCGCGCGTCCGCTGGGCCACGACGTCCCACGGCGCCAGCAGGCAGGCGGGGTCGAGGTTGCCCTGCAGCGAGACGTCGGGCCCGAGGCGCGCGCGGGCGTCGTCGAGGAGCACATGCCAGTCGATGCCGACCACGTCGGCGCCGGCGTCGCGCAGCGACGGGAGCAGCTCGCCCGTGCCGACGCCGAAATGGATCCGGGGCACGCCGAGGTCGGCGATCCCCTCGAGCACTTTGCGGGTGGCGGGCAGGACGTGGCGCTCGTAATCGGCGCGGTCGAGCGCGCCCGCCCAGCTGTCGAACAGCTGCACGGCCGAGGCGCCCGCCTCGACTTGTGCGCGCAGCCCCACCAGTGCGAGGTCGGCGAGCCGATCGAGCAGCTGCGCCCACAGCGCGGGCTCTCCGTACATCAACGACTTGGTGTGCAGGTACGTGCGCGACGTTCGCCCTTCGACCAGGTAGCTGGCCACGGTGAACGGCGCCCCGGCGAACCCGATGAGCGGCGTGTCGCCCAGCTCGCCGACCAGGTTCTTCACCGTCTCCTGCACGTACGGGACGTCGGCGTCGGGGTCGAGCGGCCGGAGGCGTTCCAGATCGGCGGCCGAGCGGAAGGGGTGGTCGACCACCGGCCCGACGCCCGGCTGGATGTCGACGCCGAAGCCGATGGCCGCAACCGGCACCACGATGTCGGAGAACAAGATCGCCGCGTCGACGCCGTAGCGGCGGACCGGCTGCAACGTGAGCTCGGTGGCGAGCTCGGGTTGGCGGATGGCGTCGAGGATCGTGCCCGTCCCACGCTTGGCGCGGTACTCGGGCAGTGCCCGACCTGCCTGGCGCATGAACCACACCGGCACGTGCGCCGCGGCCTCGCCCCGGCAGGCCCGCAGGAAGGGGCTGTCGGCGAGGCGCGGGTCGGGGCTGGTCATCACGGCCAACCTAGTGGTGCGTCGCGCCGACGGCGGTGCGGAGCGCGGATGCGGCTACGCGAGGCCGGGCCAGTAACATGGTCGGTCACCCTTTGCACCTGAGGCCTTGCATTGACGGTTCATCCAGAGCTGGCAGCTGAGCAGTCCTACGTCGATCACGCGTACGAGTGCCTCGACGCGGCACGGGAATCTGCCAAGCGCCTCTCCGACATGGTCGAAGTGGGCAGGGGCGGCACGTTCCAAGCTCGCTACGAGCGCGAGGTCATCAACGAGACCATCGCCAACCGGCTGAGCGACCTCCAACTCGGCGACGCGTCGCTGGTGTTCGGACGGATCGACCAGGACCCCGCCGAGCTGGCCGCCGGCCGCCTCCGCCAAGGTCGCTATGTCGGGCCCGAGTCGAACGGCGCAGACCCGAACGGCGCGGCCGCGAGCGGTTCAGGACCAAACGGCGCGGCCGGCACCAACGGCACCGCGTCGGCCCACACGATCGGCACCGCGACCGGCACACCTGCCAGCACCGACGGCCAAGGCGTCGCCCCGGCCGCCCCGGCCGACACCGCCCTGGCCGACACCGCCCCGGGTAGTGCGGGCGCCAACGGCGCGCACGGCACGGCGAACGACGCGCGGGTCGAGTTCGGACCCGCCTATTACATCGGGCGCATCGCGGTGGCCGACGAGCACCAGGAGCCGGTGGTGGTCGACTGGCGTGCGCCGGTGGCCGAGCCGTTCTACCGGGCCACCGGCCCGCACCCGATGGGGCTGGCGCGCCGGCGTCACTTCACCTCGCGGGGCCGTACGCTGCTCGACCTCGACGACGAGCTGTTCGGTCGCTTCGCGCAAGAGCTGGGGCGGGGCGACGTGCAGGGCCACGGCGCCCTCATGCGGGCGCTGGAGACCGCCCGGACCGGCAAGCTCGGCGACATCGTCGCCACGATCCAAGGCGAGCAGGACGAGATCATCCGCGCGTCGCTGCCGGGCGTGTTGGTGGTGCAGGGTGGTCCGGGCACCGGCAAGACCGTGGTGGCGTTGCACCGCGCGGCCTACCTGCTCTACACGCACCGCTTTCCGCTCGAGGACCAAGGCGTGCTCGTGGTCGGCCCGAACCGCCTGTTCTTGTCGTACATCGAGCAGGTGCTGCCGTCCCTCGGCGAAGCTGGCGTCGAGCTGGTGGTTCTTCCCGACTTGATCGACCATGTGCGCGTGCGCGGCAACGACCGCCAGGACGTCGCCCGTGTGAAGGGCGACGAGGTCATGGCGCCGGTGCTGGCGAAGGCGGTGCGCGATCGCCAGCGGCCGCTCCGCCACCAGCTCCTCGTGCCGCACGGCGTGCAGGTCTTGCGCCTGCCGGCCGACGCCACCGAGCCGATCGTCGCCGAGGCCCGTCGACGCTTCCGCACCCACAACGCGGGCCGGAAGTTCGTGGAGCAGCGTCTGTTCGAGGCGCTTGCCGAGCGTTCGCGCACGCCGGTTGACCCAGGTGAGCTGCGCCGCGCGCTGCGGCGCACCACCGAGGTGCGCGAGGCGCTCGAGTGGATGTGGCCGGTGCTGACCCCCGCGCAGCTGCTCCACGATCTGTTCGGCTCCAAGGCGTTGCTGCGCCTGGCCGCGGGGCGGCGGCTCTCTGGCGACCAGATCGACGGCCTGTACCGACTCCGGGCCGCGTCGGTCGACGAGGTCGTGTGGACCAACGACGACGTGCCGCTGCTCGACGAGGCCCGCGCGGTGCTCGGTCCGCGGCCCAAGGACCGAAGTGACGAGGTCCGCACGTACGGCCACATCGTGGTCGACGAAGCGCAGGACCTCTCGCCGATGCAGCTGCGGATGCTGGCCCGCCGGTCCTTGAACGGATCGATGACCGTGGTCGGTGACATCGCCCAGGCCACCGGTGCGTGGGCGCACGCCGACTGGGAAGAGATCCTCGACTACTTGCCGCAACGGCGGCCGTCGCAGCGCGCTGAGCTCACGGTCGGTTACCGGTTGCCGGCGCCCAACATGGAGCTCGCGGCGCGCGTGCTGCGGGTGGCGGCGCCCGAGCTGGCACCCCCGGTGGCGGTCCGCGAAGACGGTGATCCGCCGACGGTGGTGCGCGCCGCCGCCGCAGGCCTGCTCGACGCGATCGCTGCGTCGGTCCGCGACGAGGTCGCGGCGGTCGGCGCCGGGAACGTGGCGGTGATCTGTCCTGGTTCGTTGGTCGACGTGGTCGACGAAGGCCTCGACGAGCGCGGCATCGATCACGGCCACGCGTTCGCCCAAGGCCTCGACCACCAAGTGACGGTCGTGCCGGTCGGTTTGGTGAAGGGCTTGGAGCTCGACGCCACCGTCGTCGTGGAGCCGTCACGGATCGCGTCGGAGGAAGCGCAAGGGATGCGGGCGCTGTACGTCGCGCTCACGCGTGCCACCAAACGGCTGGCGATCGTGCACGCCGAGCCGTTGCCCGAAGCTCTGACCTGACCGGCTCTCTCCCGTCACCTCGCGAAGGCGCGGCCGCGCTCAGGGCGTGCCGGTGTCGACGGTGTACGGGCTGTCGTCGGGGTTCCTGCGGGGGGCCGGCGCGTTCCGCTCGTAGATCGTCACGCCGTTCACGACGCCGATGTGGTGGTATTCGGTGCGGATCAGGCGTGCCAGCCCCGGCAGCACGGTGATGGGGTAGTGGCCGTAGCCCCGCAAGTCGGCGGTCGACGTGTCGACGAACACCTTCGGGGGCTCGTTGGTCATGACGTCGAGGTAGCTGTCGATCGCCCCGGGCGTCGCGTCGCGCAACGTCGCTGGGCTCTCCAGGCGACCGGCGGACTTCCCGACCACGAAATCAGTGTGGATCAGGCCGGCCGCGGGGAGCCGGTCTGCCAGCCAGTACACCTCCGGGTACGAGCCCCACACGCCCACCCGGTCGTGTGAGGTGCTGTGGGCGCGGACGACCGCCGCGATGCGCGTCGCGTCGGGGAGCCGATGGATCTGGTCGGGGAAGCATGCCAGCACGAAATAGACGACGGCCGTGATGCCCAGCAGCCCGCCCGCGGCGGACTTCCAGCGCCGCGTCAGGCCCGGCACCGCAGGCGCTGCCAGCAGCACGAGTGCAGGGAGGAACTGGAGCCAGTAGTGGCCGAAGAAGCGGGCGCCGGCCATCACCGACAGCAACCCGCACAATCCCCACAACCACAAGTCGGCTTCGTCGCGGTGCCATCGGCGGAGCCCGACCAGCGCGAGCGCGAGCGCGTGACCAGCCACGAACAGGCCGATGCTCGCCCACGCCGACGCGAAGACGTGACCGAACTGGGAGATGTCGAACAGGAGCGACCCGTTGCCGGTGAACGTCCAGTGGATGAAGGCCCCGAACGGCACCATCAGACCCACGGAGGCGACCCCGGCCAGGGTGGCGACCACGACCAGCGCCGGACGGGTCCATCGTCGCCCGCCGTGCCACCACGCCGCGAACGCCGCCGGTAGGACGCCGATGGCCCACGTCTGGCGTGTCAAGGTGGCGATCGCGACGCACACGCCCGCGCCCGCCACCGCGCGCGCCGAGTCCCGTCGGGCCAACACGATGGCGGCGACTCCTGGCAAGAGCGCGAGCTGGCTGAAATTGGCGGCTTGCGCGTCTTGCGGTACGAGCGCGAGCGCGCCGCCGATCAACAACAACCCGCCCCACAGCCCCGCCTCGGGCCCGGCACGTTCACGGAGCTCCCAGGCGATGAGCAGCGCGGCGCCGACCAGTTCGAGAGCAGCCAGCACGTGCAGCGGCCGCAGGTCGTGGGTGCCGGTGAGGCGGAACGCGGTGGCGTACAAGGTGGGAGCGAGTGGCGGTTTGCGGTCGATGACGTCTGCGTACAGGACCCCGCCGCGCTCGAGGCCGATGCCTTGCACGGCGATGGCCGCTTCGTCCGGGTCGTAGAGCTGGTGGACGAAGCTCGGCAGCCGCACGATGGCGACGGCCACCACGAAGATGACGATCAGCCAGCGGGCATCCGTGAGGCGCCGGCGGCGTGCAGGTGCCGATCCGCCATCCGGCGCGTCAAGCGTCGCGGCGAGTCGGGGCATCGCTTGATGATAAGAGAGGCGCCGTGGACGACCCTTCCGCCCCCGTCCCCGAGCCCGTCGCGCCGGGTCCCGTCACCCACGAGTCGAGGCTCCTGCGGGTGGCGACGTTCAACATCCACCACGGCCGGGTCGGCGCCCACTGGCCCTGCCTGCCGTGGCGCTTGCGCGCCGGGATCCGCCTGCTCGACGCCGATCTCATCGCCTTGCAGGAGGTCGACCGGCGCGTGGTGCGGTCGTGGTTCGTCGATCTGGCGGAGCTTGCGCGCCAGGCGGCACGGGCCGGCGCCGTGACGTTCGCCCGAGCCCGCTGGTTCGGGCCAGGGGGGCAGTACGGCAATGCGCTGGTGAGCCGCGGCACGATCGGTGCCGTCGACGTCGTCCATCTCCCCGTCGGCGGCGGCCGCGAGCCCCGGCTGGCGATCGTGGCACGGGCCGAGGTGGCGGGCGAGCGCGTCGTGGTGGTGTCCACGCACTTGCAGACCAAGCGCAGCGAGGCGATCGAGCAGCTGCACTTCCTCGTGGCCCGGCTGGCGGAGGAGCAGGGCCCGGTCCTGCTGTGCGGTGACTTCAACTTGCACCCTGACGACGTCGCCCCGATCGTCGCGGCCGGCGGCTTCGAGCTGGCGGGTGGTGCCAACTCGTCCGGGGTCGACCATCCGTGGCATCGCATCGACCACATCGCCGTGCGGGGCGGCACGATCCTCGCCGTCGACGTCCCTCGCCCGCCGGTCAGCGACCACCGGCCGGTCATCGCGACCGTGCGCGTCGCTGGTCGATCCGCTGCGCCGTCCGTGTGCTCCGGTCCGTAGACTGACCGGCGTGAACAGCCACGAGGCCCGCGAGTACCACCCGGCGTTCGAGGAGTACTGCGAAGCCGTCTTCGAGCTGCACGAGGACGATGTCGAGGTGATCCAGGCGCGCATCGCAGAGCGTCTCGAGGTGTCGCGTCCGGCTGTGTCCGAGATGATCCGCCGCATGGCCGACGAGGGCCTCGTCACGGTCGACGGCCACATCCGCTTGACCGGCGCCGGCACTCGCCTGGCCGAACGGGTCGTCCGCCGCCACCGCCTCGCCGAGCGTTTCCTCACCGACATGCTCGGTCTGTCGTGGGCCCAAGCCCACCGCGAGGCCGGCAAGTGGGAGCACATCATCAGCCAGGATGTCGAGGAGGCGCTGGTGCGGGTGCTCAACGATCCCACCACCTGCCCACATGGCAACCCCATCCCGGGCAGCGACTACAAGGCGCCCGACACGCACGTGTTGTCCGACCTGGCCGTCGGTGACTCGTTCGTGGTGTCGCGGATCCCCGAGGAGCTCGAGTTCGCGCCCGGGCTGCTCGACTTCCTCGAAGACGCGGACATCCTCCCAGGCCAGCGGGGCGTGCTCACCGCCGCGTCACCCGATGGCACCACCACCGTGCAGATCGGTGAACGTCACGTCGGGGTGGGTGCGTTCGCCAGCTCCCGGATCCTCGTCACCGCCGGCAACTGACGGCCGGCCGCTCGAGCTCGCCGCCTCGTCTCGCTGTCCAGGTTTGATCGTGACCGCCGAGATCGACGGTGTCTTGTTCGACTTCGGGCGCACCTTGTTCGACTCCGTGCCCGAGACCGTCCTGCTCGCGCGGGAGGCCGAGCGGCTCGGCGCCGATCTCACCCCGGACCAGGTCGGGGAGCTCTGGGCCGAGATCCACACCGCCGCGATGGCGCCCGAGGAAGTGGCCCGCGGGCGCGACCTCGACGCGGCGGTGTGGGCGGCGCGCTGGAAGGCCCTGTACGGCCTCGCTGACCGGGTCCTTCCCGGCTTGGGCTCGGCCCTCGATGCCGCGATGCTCGACCCGGCCACCTGGGTGCCGTACCGCGACGCCGTGCCGACGCTCGAGGCGCTTCACGCCGCGGGCACGCCGGTGGCGGTGGTCAGCAACACCGGGTGGGACATCCGCAGCCCGTTCCGCGCCCGTGGGCTCGACCATCTGGTCGACGCGTGGGTGCTGTCATGCGAGGTCGGCGCCGCCAAGCCCGACACGGCGATCTTCATCGAGGCCTGCCGCCGGCTCGGCACGGAACCGGCCCACACGCTGATGGTTGGCGACGACGCGGTGGCCGACGGCGGCGCCACCCGCGCCGGGTTGCCGGTGTGGCTGGTGGCGGCGGGCGCGCCGCTCGGCGACGACAACGGCCTCGATGTCGTGCCCCGCCTCCTCGCTCGGTAGCGTCGAAAACATGATGCGGCGTGTTGGTGTGGTGGCGGTGCTGGTGCTCTCGACGATGGCGGTGGTCGCCGCTTGCGGCAGCAGCGGAAGCTCGTCGAAGAGCCCGAGCGGCACCTGCACGGCGGTCACCGGCGGCAAGGTGACCGTCGACGCCAAGGACCTCCAGTTCACCCAGCGGTGCCTCACGGTGGCGGCCGGTCAACCGTTCACGGTCACGTTCGACAACAAGGACTCCGGCACGCCGCACGACTGGGTGCTCAAGGGCGCGGGTTCCAAGGTCGGCACCGAGATCATCACCGGCGGCCACGAGGCCACGGCAAAGGTCCCGGCGTTGAAGGCCGGCGACTACACGTACGTGTGCACGGTTCACCCGAACATGAGCGGCACCTTGAAGGTCGGCAGGTCCGCGACCACCGGCTCCAGCATCCCGGGCTGAACCGCCGAGCCGGGCATTCGCCGGCGTGACTGCCGGAGGCCGCTCGTAGGCTCGGGGGATCGATCCCCTCGCCGCGTTCTCCCCACCCACCCGCGCCTGGTTCGAGGCGTCATTTCCTGCGCCCACCAGGGCCCAGGTCGAGGGCTGGCCGGCCGTCGCGCAAGGTCATCACACGCTGCTGCTCGCCCCCACCGGTTCGGGCAAGACGTTGGCCGCGTTCTTGTGGGGGCTCGACCGGCTCGCCACCGAGCCCTGCCCCACCGAGCGCACGCACCGCACCCGCCTGATCTACCTGTCGCCGCTGCGGGCGCTGGCGGTCGACGTTGAAAAGAACCTGCGCGCGCCGCTGATGGGCATCCGCTTGGCGGCCGAGCGGCTCGGCATCGCGCTCGCGCACGACCCGGTGGTGGGGATGCGGACCGGCGACACCCCGGCCGACGAGCGTCGCAAACTGGTCCGCAACCCGCCAGATCTGCTGATCACCACACCCGAGTCGCTGTACCTCATGCTCACGTCGCAGGCTCGCGAGACCTTGGCGGGGGTCGAGGCGGTGATCGTCGACGAGATCCACGCGGTCGCCGCCACCAAGCGGGGCTCGCACCTCGCCCTCACCCTCGAGCGGCTCGACGAGGTGGCCGACCGGCCACCCCAGCGGATCGGCCTGTCCGCCACGCAACGCCCCCTCGACGAGATCGCCCGCTTCCTCGGCGGCTTCGACGACCACGGCGCGCCCCGCGCCGTCACGGTGGTCGACGCCGGGGTCCGCAAGGAGCTCGACCTCGAGGTCATCGTCCCCGTCGACGACATGGGCGCGCTGGGCGAGATCGTGGAGCCGGGGCAGGTTCCCGGCGCGCCGGACGGTGTGGTGGGCGGTGGGGCGGGTCGCCGCTCGATCTGGCCGTCGGTGCACCCGCGGCTGCTCGAGCTGATCCAGCAGCACCGCTCCACGATCATCTTCACCAACGCCCGCCGCTTGTCGGAGCGATTGGCCACCCGCCTGAACGAGCTGGCCGCTACCAGCGCCGGCAACGGCGGTGGCGCGCCGGAGTTCAGCGGCGGCGAGGCCATGGGGGCGCCACCTGCGGCGCCGGAGCTGGTGATGGCCCACCACGGCTCGTTGAGCCGCGAGCGGCGGCTGGAGATCGAGGACCGGCTCAAGTCGGGCGAGCTGCGCGCCATCGTGGCCACCTCGTCGTTGGAGCTCGGCATCGACATGGGCGCGGTCGACCTGGTCATCCAAGTCGAGTCACCGGGCGCGGTGAGCCGGGGCCTCCAGCGCATCGGCCGTGCGGGCCACCAAGTGGGGGAGCCGAGCCGCGGCAAGCTGTTCCCCAAGCACCGCAACGACCTGCTCGAGGCAGCAGTGGTCGTCCAGCGGATGCGCGACGGCCTGATCGAGCCCACCCGCTACCCGCGCAACCCGCTCGACGTGTTGGCCCAGCAGATCGTGGCGATGGCCGCGATGGACACCTGGCCGGTCGTCGACCTGGCCCGGGTCGTGCGCCGCGCCGCGCCGTTTCACGACTTGTCCGACGAGGTGCTCACCAACGTGGTCGACCTGCTGGCGGGCCGCTACCCGTCCGACGCGTTCGCCGAGTTGCGCCCCCGCGTCGTGTGGGACCGCACCGCGGGCGAACGGGGCGAGATCCGTGGCCGGGCAGGGGCACAGCGGCTCGCGGTCACGAGTGGCGGCACCATCCCCGATCGCGGCTTGTACGGCGTGTTCCTCCCCGACGGCACGCGGGTGGGGGAGCTCGACGAGGAGATGGTCTACGAGAGCCGACCCGGCGAGTCGTTCCTGCTCGGCGCGTCGACGTGGAAGATCGAGGACATCACCCACGACCGCGTGGTGGTCACCCCAGCGCCGGGTCGGCCCGGCAAGATGCCGTTCTGGCACGGCGACGGCCCAGGCCGGCCCCTCGAGCTGGGCCGGGCCGTGGGCGAGTTCGTCCGCCACGCCCGCACGGCGCCGCGGTCCGAGGTGTTCGACGAGCTGCGACACGACCGGAACCTCGACGAGCTGGCGGCCACCAACTTGTTGGCGTTCCTCGACGAGCAGGCCGCCGCCACCGGTGTGGTGCCCGACGACCGCACCATCGTGGTCGAGCGGTTCCGCGACGAGGTCGGTGACTGGAGGATCTGCCTGCTCAGCCCGTTCGGGGCTCGGGTGCACGCACCGTGGGGGATGGCCATCAAGGCCCGGCTGGCTGAGCGGTGGGGCGACGACGTCGAGCTGATCTGGAGCGACGACGGCATCGTGTTGCGGCTCCCCGAAGCCGTCGAGGAGCTGCCACTCGATGCCTTCACGATCGACCCCGACGAGATCGACGAGCTCGTGGTCAGCGCCCTGCCGGGTACCGCGCTGTTCGCGGCCCGCTTTCGCGAGTGCGCAACCCGGGCGCTGTTGTTGCCACGCCGCCGGCCCGACCGGCGCACGCCGCTGTGGCAGCAGCGCCAGAAGGCCGCCGATCTGCTGGCGGTCGCCGGCGGTCACCCCGACTTCCCGATCTTGTTGGAGACCACCCGCGAGTGCGTGACGGACGTGTTCGACCTGCCGGCGCTGCGCGGGTTGCTGCGCGATCTCCGGTCGAGGACCGTGCGGCTGGTGCCGGTCGACACCCGTCAAGCCTCGCCGATGGCGCAGTCGCTGCTGTTCGGGTGGATCTCGGTCTACATGTACGAGGGCGACGCGCCGCTGGCAGAACGGCGCGCTACGGCATTGTCGCTCGATCGAGACCTGCTGCGCGAGCTGCTGGGGGCCGAGGAGCTCCGCGAGCTGCTTGACGCCGACGTCCTGGCCGCCCTCGAGCGCGAGCTTCAGCGCCTCGCCGGACCTCGACATCCGGCCCGCGACGCCGACGAGCTGCACGATCTGTTGCGGGTGCTGGGCCCGCTGACCGTCGATGACTTGGGCTTGCGCGCCGCGGACGGCGCCGACGTTGCCGCATGGGTCGACCAACTCGCGGGTGAGCGCCGCGTGTTCACGGCGCCGGTGGCCGGAGAGGAACGGGTCGTGTCGGCCGACGACGCGGCGCGGCTGCGCGACGCGCTCGGAGTGGCGATCCCGCTCGGCCTTCCGGCGGCCTACACCGAGCCGGTCGAACGTCCGCTGGTCGATCTCGTCGCCCGCCACGCCCGCACCCACGGCCCGTTCACGACCGCCGAGGTGGCCGGCCGGCTGGGGGTCGCGGCTGAGCGGGTGGCCAGCGTCTTGGCGGAGCTCGACCAGGCCGGTCGGGTCGTCCGAGGCGAGTTCCGGCCCGGCGGCACCGAGCGCGAGTGGTGCGACGTCGAGGTGCTGCGCCAGCTGCGGCGTCGCACGCTCGCCGCGCTGCGGCGCGAGATCGAACCCGTCGAAGCCGAGGCCTATGCACGGTTCCTCATCGACTGGCAAGGAGTCGGGTCCGCCCGGCGCGGGATCGACGGGCTGGTGGAGGTGCTGGGCACGTTGCAGGGCGCCAGCATCCCTGCGTCCGTCCTGGAGGCCGACGTGCTCCCCGCACGGCTGCGCGCCTACTCGCCGGCCGACCTCGACGCATTGTGCGCGGCGGGCGAGACCGTGTGGGTCGGCGCCGGCGCGCTCGGGTCCGGCGACGGCCGGGTTCGGTTGTTGTTCCGCGACCAGGCTGCTGCGCTGCTCGGCCGTGTGGCGGAACCCGGCGAGCTCGAGCCCGTGCACGAGGCGCTGGTGCGGCACCTCCGCGACCGGGGCGCGTCGTTTTGGCCCGAGCTGGTGCGGGCGTCGTCGGAAGCGGGCCTTGCCTACGACGACGCCACCGTCCTGGCGGCCCTGTGGGATCTCGTCTGGGCGGGCCTGGTCACCAGCGACACCGTCGCGCCGCTGCGTGCCTTCCTCGATGGGCCAACGCGAGGTTCCGCCGCCCGTGCCCGCCAGCCACGGCCGGGTCGCTTGGCGCGCCTCGGCCCGCCCGCCGGATCGGGTCGGTGGTACCTCGTGGCCGATCTGGTGGCAGAACATGAGGCCGACGCGGGACCGGTGGCTGCCACGGTGACCGCGGCGGTGCGTGCACAGCAGCTGCTCGAGCGGTACGGCGTGCTGGTTCGCGAGGCGGTGCTCGGCGAGGGCACCGAAGGCGGCTTTGCCGGTGTGTACCCGGTGCTGAAGGCGATGGAGGAGCGGGGGCAGGTCCGCCGCGGCTACTTCGTCGACGGGTTGGGTGGCGCGCAGTTCGCGCTGCCGGGCGCGGTCGACCGGCTCCGCGCCGCCCGCACGGCGGGCGCCGCGTCCGGCACCACCGATCCGTTCGGCGAGGGGGGTGCCGGCGAACCCGGCGTGGCGCCCACTGTGCTCGCCGCGGCCGACCCGGCGCAGCCGTATGGCGCCACCCTCCCGTGGCCCGACGTGTCGGTCACCGCCCGACCCGGCCGCAACGCCGGGGCCCACGTCATGTTGGCGGGTGGCATGCCGCTGGCCTACGTCGAACGGGGCGGCCGCAGCGTGATCCGCTTCGCGGCCGGCCTCGACGCGCCGGAGCGGGTGGCGGAGGCGCTCCGCTCGCTCGTCGTGTCCGGCCGCCATCGGTCGCTGCAGATCGGCAGAGTCGACGGCGAGCCCGTTCGTGAGTCCGACCTCGCGCCCGCGTTGCGCGCCGCTGGTTTCGTCGACGGCTACAGGGGTCTGGTGCTCCGGGCACGGGGTGGCACGGTTCGCTGACCAGCACGTGTGGGGGCGCGGGCGCGCCCTCCACCTGCCCGAAATCGGTGAAAGGAGGACAGGTGCGCCCGACGACCACCCGTATGCTGACAGCCATGTTGTGCGTGTCCTGCGGGGCCCAGATCCCGGGAGCCGCCCGGTTCTGTCCCTCGTGTGGGCACCGGGTCGACGGACGCGCCGACGAGCGGCGCATCGTCACGGTCCTGTTCGCCGACATGGTCGGGTTCACGTCCCTGTCGGAGACCCGCGACCCCGAGGAGATCAAAGGCCTCGTCGACCGCTGCTTCCAGCTGATGGTGGCGGAGATCGTCGGGTTCGGCGGCCGGGTCGACAAGATCATCGGCGATGCGATCGTCGCCTTGTTCGGTGCTCCCGAAGCGCACGAAGACGATGCCGAGCGTGCCGTGCGGGCCGCGCTGCGCATGCAGGAGACGCTCCACAGCCGCCAGGCCGACCTCGATCACCTCGTGCGCATGCGCGTCGGCGTCAACACCGGTGAAGTGCTGGTCGGCGCCCTGCAGGCCGGCGGCGACTACACGGCCATGGGCGACGTCGTGAACACCGCGGCGCGGTTGCAGACCAGCGCGGGCCCTGGTGAGGTGCTGGTCGGACCCGCCACATGGAATGCCACCCGCCGGACCATCGCGTACCAGCCCCGCGGTCTGCTGAGCGCCAAGGGCCGCGAAGCGCCGATCGACACGTTCGTCGCCACCGGCGCGCTCGCCGCGCCCGGCGACCGCTCGGACCGGCCCGACGTCCCGCTCGTCGGTCGCACCAGCGAGCTCGCCCTGCTCGCGCAAGCCACCAACGCCGCGATGTGCCGGCGGCGCGCCACGTTGGTGTTGATCGCGGGCGACGCCGGCATGGGCAAGAGCCGTCTCGCCCACGAGCTCACGGAGAGCCTCGTCGAGCGTCACGGTGCGGTGGCGTTCCACGGCCGTTGCGTCCCCTATGGCGAGGCCAACGTGTGGTGGCCGGTCGCCGAGGCGCTGCGGACCGGCGCGTCGATCTCACCTGACGAAGATCTCGACACCGCGCGCGAGAAGTTGACCAACCTGGTCGCCACCCGCACCCACTTTCCCGCCGGCAGCCCCGACGCTGCTCGCCTGGTCCCGGGTCTGTTGCAGTTCCTCGGCGTCGACCACACGGGCCGAGAAGTCGACCCGAACCGGGTGCGCGACGAAGCGGTCGGCGCGCTGCTCGCCTACCTCGAGGCGGCCACCGACCACCAGCCAGTGGTGGTGCAGCTGTCGGACCTCCACTGGGCCGATGACGCCGTGCTCGACCTCGGCGCCGCGCTGCTCGACCGGTTGAGCCGGCGGCCCTTCACGTTGGTCACTTCGGCGCGCGGCTCGTTGCTCGACCGCTGGCGTCCACCCGCCGGCCGCTTCGACACCATCGTGGTGAACCTCGAACCGCTCGACCGTGAGGCGTCGGCCGCCCTGTTGCGGTCATTGGTCGACGACCGCTCGCAGCTCACCCCCGAGGTCGAGGACGCGCTCATCGACCGGGGCGGCGGGAACCCGTTCTTCCTCGAGGAGCTCGTCACGTTGGTGAAAGAACGCGGCGGCGCGCCCACCGTCGCCACGCCGTATGGCGGCCCGCTCGCCGAACTTCCCGACACGTTGCGCGGGCTGCTGACGGCCCGTCTCGACCGGCTCGCCCCGGCCGAGCGGGTGCTCATCGAAGACGCCGCGGTCCTCGGTCGCCGGGGTCGGGTGGAGTGGTTGGAGATCATGTCGTCGAAAGTCCGCGGCACCGCCGACATCGATGGCAGCCTCGACGAGCTCGTGCGGCGCGACTTGCTCGTCCTCGAAGGCCCGGTGTGGTCGTTCCGGTCCGACTTGTTGCGGGAGGTGGCGTACCACACGCTGCCCAAGCTCGACCGTGCGCGCCGCCATCTCGGCATCGCGGCCTGGCTGGAGCACAAGCACGAAGGTGACTGGAGCGACGGCCAAGTCGACCAGATCGCGCACCACTACGGGTTGGCTGCCGAGTTGTCCAACGAGGTCGGCGGGCTGCCCGAGTTCACCGACGACATGGTCGATCGGGCCTTGCTGTGGCTCGAGAAGGCGTCGGCGCGAGCCGAGCAGCTGCGCACGTTGCCCGTCGCCGCCCGCTTGTACGACGAAGCCCTCACGTTGGCCGGCAACCGTGACCCTGCCGTGCGGTTCCGTCTGCTGCTGGGACGGGCGCGGGTGTCCGCGGAACGGCGCGAGCTCGACGCGGCCCGGGTCGACATCGGCGAGGCTCGGAGGATGGCCGAGGAGATGGGCGAAGCGGACGGCGAGGCCGCCGCGCTGCTGGTCGAGGGCGACATCGAGGCCAAAGACGGCGATGTCGACGCCGCGGTGGCGCTGCTCGACCGCGCTGTCGCGCGCTACGAAGCCGCGGGCGACGAGCACGGCCGGGCCGACGCGCTGCGCACGCGTGCGATGGCCGAGCTCTTCGGTGGCCGCTACTCCGACGCCGAGCGCTCGGCGCTGGCAGCCCTCGAGGGCTACGAGTCGTTGGGCGACGAGCGCCAAGCAGCCTGGTCGGCGCAGACCCTCGGGTGGATCACGTTCGTGACCGGCCGTATCGATGCTGCCGCCAGCTGGCTCGACCGGGCCGTCGCCACGTTCGTCCGCCTCGGCGACTCCGGTGGGCAGGCCTGGGCCGAAGGCCTGTTGGCCTACGTCCGCTTCCAGGAGGGCCGCTCGCTCGAAGCGCGGGAGCTGCAGACCCGGGTGCTCGCCGAGGCCCGCGTCGGGGGTGACCGTTGGGCTTGCGGGATGATGCTCCTGCTCGGTGGGCTGATGTCGCTGTGGCTGGGCGACACGCACGCAGCGATCGAGCAGTCGGCAGAAGCGAGAGGGCAGTTCACCGAGGTGCAGGACCGCTTCGGGTTCGTGCGCTCGTCATGGACCCACGGTCGGGCGCTGGTGATGTCGGGCCGGGTGAGCGAGGGTCTCGACGTGCTCGGCGATGCCGCCGAGGAAGCCGCTGCCCTCGCCGGCACCGACGAAGGCCTGCTGGCCGGTGTGGCCTTGGCCGGCACGCTCGTGCAGATCGGCGACCCCCGGTGTGCGTTCTCGGCCCTCGGGATCGACCCCGACGGCGCAGAGCTCTCGCTGGACCATCACGAAGAGTCGTCGGTGCAGACCGATCGGCTCGTGATCGGCGGTCTCGCCGCGCTGCAGAGCGGCCAGCCCGAGCGCGCCGTCGAATGGTTCGCCGAGGCGCTCGACCGCGGTGTGCGCACGTTGGCGGCCTCGGGCGGTGGGGGGCCGGCTCCCGAGCGCGTCGATGCGTCCGACGACTTCGACTTGTGCCGGACCGACGCCAACATCACGAGCGCGTACGCGCTCGGTCTGGCGTGCGCGGGCAGGTTCGACGAGGCGAGAACGATGGCGTCGGCGGCCATCGAGGCTGAACGTGGCACCTACCTCGACCGGCTCACCGCGCAGCTCGCCACTGCGTTGTCGGAGCTACGGTCCGGCGATCCCGACGCGGCGATGCGTGCGCTGGCCACGGCGTCGACCGAGGTCGATGGCACGGGCGACCGCGTGGCGCAAGCGCTGCTGCGGATGGCCGCCGGGCGCATCCGCGCCGCCGCTGGCCGCCCCGACGACGGGCACGACGCACTCGAAGCGATCACGGCGTTCGAGTCAATGGGCGTGGACCCCTACGGATGGCGTCGCGTCATCGACGACACCCTCCGCGACGCCGCCGCCCCTGCTCCCGCCTGATCCGCCGTCGCCCGCCGCGTCGGACCGGTCGCGCCACGCCGCGGCCATGCGCCGCCACGCCGTCCGGATCGACTGCTGCACCAGCCACGAGGCAGCCAGGACCGCCACGGCGACGATCCCGTCGAGCAGCCAGTGGTTGGCGGTCACGGTCACGACGAAGATCGTGATGACCATGTGGGCGACGGCCAGGTAGCGCCATCTGCTGGACGACAGGCGCCACGCGACGAAGCCGACGAGCACCGCCCAAGCCACGTGCACCGACGGCATCGCCGACAGCTGGTCGGCGAGCCCGGTGCCGAGCGGGCTGTACACGGACTGGTGGTAGCGCTGGGCGAGGTCGACGAACCCGAGGTCGGGAAACATCCGTGGCGGAGCCACCGGGACGAGCTGGATCGCGAGACAGCCGCCGGTGGCGATCGCCAACGTGGTGCGCGCCGACGGGTACCGATCGCGATGACGGACGAACAGCCACAGCAGGAAGATCCCGAGCGTCGGCACATGTAGGTACGCGTAGTAGCGGTTGCACAGCTGCGACAGCAGCGAGTGGGGGAGCACCCATCGCTGGATCGTCACCTCGTTGGGAAGGTGCCAGGCGCGCTCGAACTTCCAGATCGAGCGGCCGCGCGACATGGCGTGGTCGGTGTGCATGATGGAGAGCATCCCGGCGCGTTGCCACAGGGCGTACAGCGCCAAGATGATCGTGATCTCCACGCCGAAGGCCCGCACCGCTTGCACCCGTCGGTCGCGGGCGCGCGCCGTGATGACCATCACCACCCCAAGCCCTGCCGCGAGCCATGCCGCCGCGTCCCACGCCAGCCACATCGGGTCCGAGTCTGGCGCGTGCGGCGGACGGGCGTGGCGACGAGCCGCTGCCCCACCCGGCGGAGAAGCGGTTGCCAGCGACCGGATCCCCACCCAATTCGGCGACGAGACCCATCGCTCGGCCGCCTGCCGTTCGCGCCCGTCCGCGGTGTGCGTCGCGGCGCGACCCGGACGCGGCGAGGGGGCCGGCAGGCCGCCGACCCCCTCGTGCGTCAGGCTCGGACCGGGTCAGCCGGGCTGCTTGGTGTAGCGCAGGTAGTCCTTCTTCTTGTCGAAGCCGCCGAACTTGGCCTTGGCGTCCTCGTCGTTGATGGCGGGCGAGATGATCACGTCGTCGCCCTGGTTCCAGTTGGCGGGTGTCGACACGCTGTGGTTGGCCGTGAGCTGCAGCGAGTCGATCGCGCGCAGGATCTCGGCCCAGTTCCGGCCGGTGGAGGCGGGGTAGGTGAGCGAGAGCTTCACCTTGTTGTCGGGCCCGATCACGAACACGGTGCGGACGGTGGCGGTCTCCAGCGCGTTCGGGTGGATCATGTCGTACTTGTTCGCGACCTCACGGTCCGGATCGGCGATGAGCGGGTAGTTGAGCTCGTTGCCGGTGACGTCTTTGATGTCGCCGGCCCAACCCTTGTGGCTCTCGAGCGGGTCGACCGAGATGCCGATCAGCTTGACGCCGCGCTTGTCGAACTCGGGCTTGAGCCCGGCCAGCGAGCCGAGCTCGGTGGTGCACACGGGCGTGAAGTCCTTCGGGTGCGAGAAGAGCAGGGCCCAGCTGTCGCCCTTCCACTCGTGGAAGTTGACGGTGCCTTCGGTGGTCTCCGCCGTGAAGTCGGGGGCTTCGTCGCCCAATCGAACGGCCATGTTGCGTCCTTTCTCGGATGGTCTGAATTCCCGACTGACCTTATCGGGTTTAGCGGGAGGGTCCTCCAGCGGGCCGTCCCGCACGCGTAGCGTTCAGCCGTGCCGACCTCGTGGACCGACTTGCTCGACCCGAGCATCGAGCAGTTGCGCGAGCAGCTCCCGGTCGAAGTGCACGTGACCGCCATCGAGCAGCTCACGGCGCCAGCCCGTCACGGTGACGAGCCCCGCCCGAAGATGGTGAGCCAAGGCAACTACGTGTTCGGGGTACTGCTCGTGATGCGCGTCGACCGCGAGCGCGACCTCGTGTACCACCAGGAGATCGACCTGGTGTTGACCCGCGACCGCGTGGTCACGGTCCGCAAGACGCCCGAGCGCGGCCAGGCGTTCGACATCGCCGCGCTGATCGACGTGTGCCGCCGCGACGGCCATCCGCCCGGCCAGATCGCGTACCTGCTGGTCGACGAAGTCGCGGAGGCGTATCTCGACCTGGTCGACGACCTGCAGGACGAGATCGACGAGCTCGAGGATCAAGTCGAGGACGCCACCAACGAGCAGGTCCGCAACCGCATCTCCGACTTGCGCCACGACCTGTTGCGCGTCCGCAAGACCCTTGCCCCGACGCGCGACGCCGTGCGCCAAGTGGTCGACAACCGTGTCGAGCTCGACGGCGGCGGCGAGCTGTTCCCCCGCGACGTGGAGCTGCACTTCGGCGATGCACTCGACAAGTTGCTGCGCGCCGCCGATGCGCTCGAGACGTCGCGCGATCTGCTCAGCGGTGTCCGCGACTACCACCAGGCAAAGGTGGCGAACGACCAGAACGAAGTGATGAAGGTCCTCACGGTGATCGCGTCGGCGTTGCTGCTACCGACGTTCATCGTCGGCCTGTACGGCCAGAACTTCCGCCACATCCCGGAGCTGGGGTGGGCGCAGGGCTACGGGTTCTCGTGGCTGCTGATCGTCCTCAGCACCGCCGCCCAGCTCGCCTGGTTCCGTCACAAGCGCTGGATCTGACGCGCCCGGTCGCGCCCGGCGACCGGCACGGCGCGCCCCGGTCGCTCCTGGTTGGCGCCCGGTCGGCTACGACGACTCGCGTCGACGGCGTCGCTCCCCGGTGGCCTGCTCAGGAATGGGCTGCGGGCGCAACAGCGCGTCGAGGTCGTCGTGCGGTGGTACCGGCCCCGCGTCGGCGACGGCGTCGACTGCGCCGGTGATCGTCTCCCACTCGCCGGTGGTGAGCCCCGCTGTCTCGCTGACCATCGGTGCGGCCACCTTGTCGCGCGACACGTCGGGCTCGATGTACATCACTTTGGCGGCGGGCACGTTCGCTCGGACGTTCGCTTCCACGCGGTCGACAGCTTCGGCCACCTCCGGGAGTGTCAGCGAGTGGAGGAACTCGACCTTGGCCGCCACGAGCAGCTCGTCGGGACCTCGGTGCTCCGTGCGCAGATGGATCACCCGCACCACGCTCGGCTCGATCTCGAGGGCACCCCGGATCGCTTCTTGCACATGCTTGGTGGCCGATTCGCCGATCAGCAGCGACTTCATCTCCGACGCGAGCACGACGGCAACGATGCCGAGCAGACCGCCGATGGTGATGGTGCCGATCGCGTCCCACTTGGGATCGTGCGTGAGCTGGCTGGCGACCACCGCGGCGAGCGCCACCACTAGACCGGTGAGGGCCGCGGTGTCCTCCAACAGCACCACGGGCACCTCGGGCGCTTTCGCGCTGCGGATGAAGCGCCACAGCCGGGTGCGCGGGCCCATCGCGGTCTTGGCTTCTTGCATCGCGGTGCGGAAGCTGAAGCCTTCGAGGACGACGGCGACGCCCAAGATCGCGTACGCCCACTGGGCGGCGTCGAGCTGGTGGGGGTGGCGCAGTTTCTCGATGCCGTCGAACACGGCGAACGCTGCACCGAGCGTGAACAGCACAACGGCCACCATGAACGCCCAGAAGTAGCGCTCCCGGCCGTAGCCGAAGGGGTGCTCCGGGTCGGCTTCGCGGCGGGCCTTGCGGCCGCCGAACAGGAGCAGCAGCTGGTTGCCCGTGTCGGCCACCGAGTGCACGCCCTCGGCGAGCATCGACCCGGATCCGGTGAACGCGAACCCGGCGAACTTGGCGATGGCGATCCCCAAGTTCGCGAGGAACGCGGCGACGATGGCCCGGGTGCCGTGGCCCGAGTCGGACATGCGGTGCTCCGTGGGGTAGGTGGTCGTGGATCGGGGTGATCGCGATCGGGTGATCGTTCGCCGCCCGTCGACCTCGAGGGCGCCAGCGCCGATCGTACGACCTCCCATACCGGGCACCGCAGAGCGCCCGGGCGGCACGGTCAGGTGCCGGGCATGGGGAATGGTCCGGCACGGCGGGCCCCCGACGCGACACTGAGTGGATGCGGTCGCCCCTGCTCGAGCTCTTCGTGCCGCACTGGGAAGATCATCCCGACGCGCCGTTCCTCGTGCGCGACCGGGCCGTCGCGCACACGTTGGGCGACCTCGCCTCGCGGGTCCGGGGTTTGGCGGGGGCGTTGCACGACCGGGGCGTACGACCCGGCGACCGGGTCTCGGTGCAGGTCGAGCGCCATCCCGACTCGGTGGTCCTGTACCTGGCAGTCCTGTGGGCCGGCGCCGTCTTTCACCCCATGAACCCCGCCTACCTGCCAGAGGAAGCCGACTACCTCCTGTCCGATGCCGAACCTGCGCTCGCGGTCCGTTCGCTCGCCGAGCTCGGCGAGTTGGTCGCCGCGGCCGACGCCGGCCCCGGACGAGCGATGGCCGAGCCGGTCGACCGCGACGCCGACGACCTCGCCGCCCTGCTGTACACCTCGGGGACGACCGGACGGCCGAAAGGGGCGATGATCAGCCACGGCAACTTGGCGTCGAACGCCGTCGCGCTGCGCCGGGCATGGGGCTTCGAGCCCGACGATGCGGTGCTCCACGTGCTGCCGGTCTTCCACGCCCACGGGCTGTTCGTGGCCTGCAACACCTCGCTGGCCAACGGCACGCCGCTGGTGTGGCACGACGGCTTCGACGTCGACGCGGTCATCGACTCGTTGGCGGGCCTCGACGCGAGCCCCGTGCGGCCGACCGTCTTCATGGGCGTACCCACTCACTACACGAGGTTGTTGGGCTCACCCCGTCTCGATCGCACGGCGGTCGGCGATGTCCGGCTGTTCGTCTCCGGTTCGGCTCCCCTGCAGGCCACGACCCACGGGGCGTTCGAGGAGCGGACGGGGCAGCGCGTGCTCGAGCGCTACGGCATGACCGAGACGTTGATGATCGCCAGCAACCCGCTCGACGGTCCCCGCATCGGCGGCACCGTCGGGTACGCGCTGCCGGGCGTGGAGGTGCGTGTGGTCGACGACTCGGGAGCGACCCTGCCCGCAAGGGCGGCGGGCGACGTGCAGGTGCGCGGTCCGAACGTCTGCCTCGGCTACTGGCGTCAACCGGAGCGGCGCGCCGTCGACACGACCCCCGATGGGTGGTTCCGCACCGGCGACCTCGGCGTGTTGGCCGACGACGGTCGTCTCACGCTGGTGGGTCGCTCGAAGGACCTCATCATCTCGGGTGGCTACAACGTGTATCCCGCCGAGCTCGAGCGGCTGCTCGACGAGCTGCCGGGTGTGGCCGAATCGGCGGTGGTGGGGATGCCCCATCCGGAGTTCGGCGAGTCGGGCGTCGCCGTGCTCGTTGCCGATCCCGCCGGTCCGGTTGGCTCGCCGGATCCCGACGCGTGTTTGCAGGAGCTGGCTCGCCACGTGGCGCGCTACAAGGTGCCGCGCTGGGCGGTGGTGGTGTCCGACTTGCCCCGCAACGCCATGGGAAAGGTGCAAAAGGCACAACTACGACAGGATCTCGCTGCGGGCTGGTCCCGGTTCCTCCAACAGGTGCAGGATGCGGCCGACTGACGCAGAACCACTCACAGTGGGGGACGCGCGGACCGAAGGTGGTAGGCGGGCGCGTGCACGCAGATGGAGCACCGATGATCGAGCTGGGGAACCCGGGGTGAACCGCCGTCCGGTGGTCGCGCTCGCCCTGGCGCTGGGTGTGCTGTTGTCGGTGGCGCTCCTGCCATCGCCCGCGCCGGCCCAGACCATCCCGCCGATCGTGCCGCAGCCGGGCGAGTCCAGCACCACCAGCACCACCACGGCGACCACGCGGCCCAGCCCGCCCTCGGCGCCGTCGAGCAGCACGACGACCCGTCGCCCCACGACCACCACCACGCCCGGCAACCAGCCCCCCGTGCCCAAGATCGTGCGGCAGCCTGTCGCCGACCCCGTGTTCGACCAGGGCGTCATGGTCGACCGTCTCCATGCGTTGTTGATCCAGGCGCAACTCACGCTGGCGACCTCGAACCAGTCGGTGGTGCAGGCCCAGGGCGTGCTCGACAAGGCCAACGCCGCGCTGGCGAAGGCGGGCAACGTGTCGAGGGCAGCGGACCGGCGGGTCGCGCACTGGCGCACGGTGCTCGCCCGATTGGCGATCCGGTCCTACGTCAGCGACGACGACATGAGCTTCGAGGGCAAGCTCGAAGGTGATCCGACGCCCACGTACCGCAGCCTGACGGTCGGTGAAGCTCGCCGGCAGTTCGCGTCGGCCGAGGACAACGCCCACGCCCGCCACCAGCGGGCGGGCGCCGCTCGCCGTGATCGAGATCGGGCGAGGGACGCGCTGCAGAAGGTGCAGCAATCGCAGCAGGACGTGAACCACAAGATCACGTCGCTGTTCGACCAGCTGGGGGTCGCCCAGACCAAGCTGTCGCAACTGGCCATCGGCGACAAGGCCATCAGCCCCGAACAGGCCCAGCGGCTGTTGGCCGAGGCGCTCGCCCGCCGTGGCCTCGACGGTTACGGCACCGCACCGCTGCTCGATCCCCGGGTGCAGAGCGCCATCCAGTTCGCCCGCGACCAGATGGGCAAGCCCTACCAGTGGGGCGGCAACGGACCCAACAGCTTCGACTGTTCGGGCCTCACCCAGCAGGCATTCCTCCACGCCGGCACCGCGATCCCGCGCGTGGCGGCCGACCAGCAGGCCTACACCGTCCCGGTCAGCCCTGCCGACGCCCAACCCGGCGACCTCGTGTTCTTCGGCACCCCGGCCACGCACGTCGGCCTCTACATCGGCGACGGCTACATGATCGACGCGCCCTACACCGGCACGGTCGTGCGGCTCGACCCGGTCTACCGCCGCTCCATCAGCGGCTTCGGCCGCGTCGTCTTTTGACCCCTCCGTCCGCTCGACCCACCCTGCTGTGAGCACTTGACCACCTGTGGGGTGGCCAGGTGCTCACACCACCAGGGGTTTGGGGCGCAGGGGGCGGTACGTTCGGGGGATGACGGTCGCGCTGGCAGCCGAGCCGGAGGTGGAGCGGCTCGACCTGGGTGCCGGCGCGTGGGTCGATGTGGTGCGCGGGTGGATCGACGACGGCGACGAGCTACACGACCACCTCGCCGAGAGGGTCCCGTGGCGGGGGAGCCAGGTCTACCGGTACGACCATTACGTGCAGGAGCGGCGGGTGGGCTCGTTCTGGAAGCTCGGCTCGCCGCCGCCCCATCCCGTCCTGCTCGACGCACAGCGCTGGTTGCAGCACCGCTACCACGTGCGGTTCGACGGGTGCAGCCTCATCCGGTATCGCGACGGAAGCGACGGCCAGGCGTTTCACCGCGATCGGGAGCTGCGCTGGCTCGACGAGACCCTGATCTGCGTGCTCAGCCTCGGTGCCCGTCGGCCTTGGCTGCTCCGACCACGGGCGAACCGTCACGACCACGACCTGCCGGCCAAAGGCGCCACCCATGACTTCGCGCCCGATTCGGGTGACCTGCTGGTGATGGGCGGGACCTGCCAAGTCGGCTGGGAGCACTCGGTTGCCTACCAGCCCGCGAGCGCGTACGGCAGCCGGGTGTCGTTGCAGTGGCGGTGGACGTCGCGCCGAGGTCGCCCCGAGGTCGGGGCCAACTACCGGGCGCCGCGCTTCTACGGCCGCGGCGGCGCATGATGGTGGAGGTGGCCAGGTGGGCGACGCAGGAGGACGATCGTGGATGACCACGAGGTGGTGCAACGGATCAATGAGTTGGCAGAGGAGGAGCATCGGCTCGAGCGCTCGCATGTGGGCGAGCCGCTGAGCGCCGACGACCTCGGTCGGCTGCACGAGATCGAGGTCGCGCTCGACCAGTGTTGGGACCTGCTCCGTCAGCGGCGGGCTCGTCGCGAGATCGGCGGCGATCCGGCCGACACGGCCGTCCGCCCCGAGTCCACCGTCGAGGGATACCAGCAGTAGCGGGGCACCGTCGAGGGATACCAGCAGTAGCGGGGCACCGTCGACGAGCCGACGCGGCGCTGGCATCCCGGGCAGGTGAGCCGACGCGGCGCTGGTGCCCCCGGCAGGATTCGAACCTGCGACGCACGGTTTAGGAAACCGACGCTCTATCCCCTGAGCTACGAGGGCGGGGTACCGCGATCGTACGCGGTGCGCCCGCCCCGTCCTGCTGTGAGCACTTGACCCCCTCCACGGTGGCTGAGTGCTCACAGCACGAGGTTGTCGAGCGGGCGGGGGCGACGTCAGGTGGCGCGATGAGCGGCGCGCTCGGCCAGGCCGCGGATGTACGCGGCTTGGCCGAGATGTTGCATGCAGTCGCCGATGACGCTGACCAGCCGGACCGCCGCGGTGACCGGCGGATCCCATCCGTCGTCGACGATCCGAGCCAGTTCGAGGGTGTCGACCTCGCGCAGGTACTCGACGGTCATGGCGTGCACTTCGGCGTGGTAGCCGCCGAGCAGATCGGCGCGGACGTCCACCTGCCCTGCCTCGTCGGGCGACTGCCCGTAACCCGTGGCGTCCTCGTCGAACGGCAGTCCGAACCGCTCGACCCACCCGCCGGCCTTCCACACTTGGGGCCGGCCCGCGATGTCGGCGATCTGGGCGTCCTGTCCCCGGCCGAGGTGCCAGATCTGCCAGGCGATGGTGTTGGCCTGCGAGTCGGGCCGGAAGGCGAGCTGCTCGGGTGTGATCGAGGCGCTGATGTGCCGGACCTGCTCCTCGATCCGGCTGAAGGAGTCGAGCAGGATGCCTCGGCTGGCCAGGTTGTCAGGCGTGGGCGACATGCGATCCTCTCCAGACGATTGGCTGCAGTTGGCGGCGAACCAGGCGGCCGTGCTCGTGGCTCGGGTGTGGTTCGCCTCGCCTGTCGATGTCGTCGATGATCGTCACGGCGCTCCGCCAGACGTGGTGACCACCGTAGGCAGCCTGCCGTGCGGATGGCGAGACAACGTGTCGGGTCGCTTCCCGGCGGTCACGGCGGGAGACCTGCGAATCCCCATAGATGCCGCGAACCGGTACGTATTGACCCTTGACGCGGCTGGGCGGGTGGTGAAGGTTTTCCAGCCATCGGGGGGCGCCGACCGGGGGAGGGTCCAATGCGCCGGGAAGACCCGCGCGCGACGCGGGCCGAGGCGGCTGGCGTACTCGGCGGTGGGCTGGTCGGTCACGGCGTCGCGCGGGTCGTGCCCCCGTCGCGCTCCCGTCCGGCGACGGTCGTGATGCGAGCGACCCGCAGATGACCACCGCCGTCGCTGACCCGGTGCAGTCGAGTCCCGGCCCGGCCCGGCGCGCGTTCCGCGCCGTCACCGCGTCCACCCTCGCCGGCACGCTCGGACCGGCGGTGGGTGTCGTGGTGTTGCAGCTCGTCGCGTTCCCGGTGCCGCTCGGGGTGTGGGTGCAGGGGCTCGTGCTGGGTCTGCTCGACGCGATGGTCGCGGTGGGTCTCTCGCTCGTCTACCGGGCCAACCGGATCCTGAACTTCGCCCAGGCCGATCTCGGCGCGGTGCCCACGGTGCTGGCGTTCGGCCTGATCACGCTGTCGGGTGTGGGTTACGTGGTCGGACTCCTCACCGGCCTGGCCGCGGCGGTCGTGCTCGGCGCGGTGGTGGAGTTCCTCATCATCCGGCGGTTCTTCCGGGCGCCGAGGTTGATCTTGACGGTGGCCACCGTGGGGTTGTCGCAGCTGCTGATCACGGTCAGCCTGCTGCTGCCCCGCATCTGGGGCTCTTCCCTGCTCAGCAGCGAGACGGTGAGCTTCCCGTGGCACACGTCGTTCACGTTGTCGCCGCTGGTGTTCGGCTCGGACCACATCGTGGCGATGGTCGTGGCCCCGCTCGCGCTGGGCGCCGTCGCCTTGTGGCTGGTGCGCACCGATATCGGCGTGGCGGTTCGCGCCAGCGCCGAGCGCGGCGAGCGGGCGTTCATGTTGGGCATCCCCGTCCGGCGGCTGCAGACCGTCGTGTGGGTGGTGGCGTCGGTGCTGTCGTTCCTCGGCGTGTTCCTGCGGGCGGCCATCGTCGGTCTGCCGCTGTCGGCAACGCTCAGCCTCGGCGCGCTGGTGGCGGCGCTCACCGCGCTCACCCTCGGCGGGTTCACCGATTTCGCGGCCGTGGGAGCTGCCGCGGTGGCGTTGGGCATCCTCCAACAAGGGGTGGCGTGGCACGAGCAGACCCGTCCGACGTTCGTGTACGCGGTGCTGGCGGCCGTGTTGCTGGTCGGCATCGTGATCCGGCGGCCCGGGACGCGGCGGGCGGAGCGAGCCGACATCTCCACCTGGGAAGCGGCCACCGACGTCCGTCCCTTGCCGCAGTCGGTCCGCGGCCGCTGGGAGGTGCGCCTCGCAACGGCGGGCGGCGCGGCGGTGGTCGTCGCGCTGGCTGCGCTGCTCCCGTTGTGGCTCGACTCGTCACAACAGCTCAAGGCCGCCACCGTCTTGGTGTTCGCGTTGATCACCTTGTCGATCGTCTTGCTGAGCGGCTGGGCCGGTCAGGTGAGCTTGGGGCACATGGCGTTCGTGGCCGTGGGCGCCGTCATGGGGGCGGTCGGGCTGGTCGACTGGGGCCTCGACCTCTCGCTGGCGCTCGTCGTCGCCGGGGTGGCCGGTGCCGTCGCGGCGGTGCTCGTGGGGTTGCCCGCGCTGCGCCTCGGCGGCTTGTTCTTCGCGGTCACCACGCTGGTGTTCGGTTTGGCGGCCACCGGGTGGTTGCTGAACCGCAGCTTCTTCACGTGGATACCGAGCGACCGCCTGGACCGACCCCACTTGTTCGCCACGTTCTCCCTGTCGTCGCAGGCCACCGCGTACGAGGTGTGTCTGGTCGTGCTCGCCGCCGCGCTCCTGGCCGCCCACGGGGTCCGACGATCGCGACCCGGCCGCGTCACGAGGGCGGTGCGGATGAACGACCGCGCTGCGAGGGCCTACGGCGTGTCCGCGGTGCGCACCAAGCTGGCCGCGTTCGCGGTGTCGGGGTTCCTGGCGGGCGTGGCCGGTTGCCTGCTCGTCGTGCTCCAGCAGGCCTACAGCGAGAACACGTACGCACCGGCCGAGAGCCTCGGTGTGTTCACGGCGGCGGCCGTCGGTGGCTTGGGCTCGACGTTGGGCGCGGTGCTCGGTGCGTTGTTCCTGCAAGGCGGCCGGTGGTTCCTGCCGTCGACGTGGCAACTGCTGCCGACCGCGATCGGCGTGCTCGCCGTGTTGATGATCTGGCCCGGCGGCCTGGCCGACCTCTTGTTGCGGGCCCGCGACGCCCTGGCCCGACGGCTCGCAGTGCACCGCGGCATCGACGCCCCTTCGCTCACCGGTCGCACGCCCGAAGCGGGCCTTGACGACGGCGACACACCGAGCCGGGTCGACGGTCGCCTCGAGGCCGGCGCGCACGCGCTGCAGAACGCGTCGTCGGGTGGGCCGGGTGGGCCGGGTGGGCCGGCTGTGACGGGAGGGGCGGGAGGGGCGGCTCCATGAAGCGCCGTCTCGCCGAACTGACCGCCGGGGGCCCGGTGCTGCCGCTGGTCGTGCTGATCGGCTTGAACCTCATGGACGAAGTCGACCGCGACGCGTTCGGCGTGCTGATCCCCAACATCCGCGACGCGCTCCACTTGTCCGACCAGGGCATCTTGACGGTGGTGGCGCTCGCGGCTGCGGCAGGTCTGCTCCTCACCGTGCCGATCTCGCTGCTCGCCGACCGCACGAACCGGGTTCGCCTGGCGCTGCTCGGGGCGGTGGTGTGGTCGCTGTTCTCACTCGGCACCGCCGCCACGTTCGGGGTCGTGATGCTGGTGATCGTCCGCGCCGGCACCTCGGTGGGGCAAGGCGTCGTGTTCCCGACCCACAACTCGCTGTTGTCCGACTACTACCCGATCGAAGCGCGCCCGCGGGTGTTCGCGGCGCACCGCGGCGGCAACTCGCTCGGCGTGGTGATCGGCGTGCTCGTCGGCGCAGGGCTCGCCCACGTCTTCAACTGGCGGGTTCCGTTCGTGGTGTTCGCCGTCCCGACCTTGGCGCTGGTGGTGGTGGGCCTCCGCATGAAGGAGCCGGTGCGAGGTGGTTTCGAGCGCGAGGCCGGCGGTGCGGCCGACGGCGCGCTCGGGGTCGAACCACCACCGTCGTTCGGTGAGGCCTACCGCATGGTGTGGAAGATCGCGGCGCTGCGGCGGATCTTCGTGGCGCTGCCGTTCCTCGCGGCGGCCATCATCGGCTTCCAGTCGCTCGCGTCGATCCAGTACGACCGCACGTTCCACCTCGACGAGGTGCAGCGGGCGCTCATCACCGTTCCCGTCCAGGTCTTCGAGGTGGCCGGCCTGCTGATCGCCGCCAGGTACGGGACCCGACTGGCGACGCGGAGCCCCTCGCTCGTGTTCAAGATGCTGGCGGTCGCCTCCGTCGTGGCGTCCCTCGCCGGCCTGCTGTTCGCGTTCGCGCCCTCGGTGCCGGTGGCGTTCATCGCCAACGGGCTCATCGCCGGGTCGCTCGCCGTGGTCGGACCCGGGGTGCTCGCGTCGCTGTCGCTGGCGCTGCCGCCACGGGCCCGGGCCATCGGGTTCTCGATCGGTGCGCTGTTCGTGCTCCCCGGGTTGATCGTGTTGCCGGTGATCGGCGGGATCGGCGACGCCCTCGGCACCCGCTGGGGCATGGCGATGCTCACGCCGGTCTTCCTGGTCGGCGGCTTGCTCGTGGCGGCCGTCGGCGCGGTGATCGACAAGGACATCCACGACGTGTGGACGTCGACCGCGACGCGGGCTGAACTGCTCCTCGCGCGTCAGGGCGGCCGGCTGCCGTTGCTCATGATCCGAGGCCTCGACGTCGGCTACGGCGGGGTGCGCGTGTTGTACGAGATCGACCTCGACGTCGACGAGGGCGAGATCGTGGCGTTGCTCGGCACGAACGGCGCGGGCAAGTCGACGTTGTTGCGCGCGATCGGCGGGGTGACCGAAGCCGACAACGGCGCGGTCGTGTTCGACGGACGCGACATCACGCACATGCCGCCCGAGGAGATCGCCCGGCTCGGCATCGCCCAGGTGCCGGGCGGCGAGGGTGTGTTCCCGTCGCTCACGGTCGATGACAACTTGCGTGCCGCGGCCTGGGGGTTGCGCCACGAGCCCGACGAAGCACGGCGCCGTTGGGAGCAGGTCTACGCGCAGTTCCCGATCCTCGCCGATCGACGCGGCGAACCGGCGGCCGACCTGTCCGGCGGCCAGCAGCAGATGCTCGCCCTCGGCATGGCGCTGGTGGCCCGGCCGCGGTTGTTGCTCATCGACGAGCTGTCGCTCGGTCTGGCCCCGATCGTGGTGGAGCAGCTTCTCGAGCTCGTGCGCGAGCTGCGCGATCGGGGCACCACGGTGGTGCTGGTGGAGCAGTCGGTGAACGTGGCGCTCGAGGTCGCCGACCGGGCGCTGTTCATGGAGAAGGGCGAGCTGCGGTTCAGCGGCTCGGCCGCGGACCTCCTCGAGCGGCCGGACGTGCTGCGATCGGTCTTTCTGCACGGGGCCGCCGAAGGCGTCGGCGCAGCCACCCGCGACACGTCACCCGGCCACGATCAGGGCGCGCGCGGCCCGGCGCCATCGGGTGCGACGCGCCGGCGTGGCGAGCCCCTGCGTGCAGGGTCCGCGCTGCCGGCCGCGGGCGCGGCGTCGACGGCGTCGGCGGCGTCGGCGGGGTCGGCCTCTGCCCCCACCACCCGCGCGCCCGGCGAGCTCCGTGCCGCCGCGGCCGACCCCGGCCGGCAACCCCACCTCGAGGTACGTGGGTTGTCCGTGTCGTTCGGCGGGATCGCCGCGGTCCGCGACGTCAGCCTGTCGGTCGCGCACGGAGAGATCGTCGGCATCATCGGACCCAACGGCGCCGGCAAGACCACGCTGTTCGACCTGGTCTCGGGGTTCACGCCGAGCACCGCGGGTGAAGTGCGCCTCGACGGCGTCGACCTCACGGCGGCGAGCGCCAGCCGTCGAGCCGATCTCGGGTTGGGACGCTCGTTCCAGGACTCCCGGCTGTTCCCGTCGCTGACGGTCGCGGAGACGTTGGCCGTGTCGCTCGAGCGCTGGATCGACGCGGGTGACACGCTGGCCGCCGCGCTCCGCGCTCCGGCACTGGTCGACAGTGAGGCCGCGATCGCGGCGCGGGTCGACGAGCTGCTCGAGCTCTTCGGTCTGGGGCCGTACCGTGACAGCTTCGTCGGTGACCTCTCGACGGGTACGCGGCGGTTGGTCGACCTCGCGGGTGTCGTCGGCCACGGCCCGTCGTTGCTGTTGCTCGACGAGCCGTCGTCGGGGATCGCCCAGCGCGAAGCCGAGGCGCTGGCACCGCTGCTCATCAACCTCCGTGACCACCTCGATGCCACGCTGCTCGTGGTCGAACACGACATCCATCTCGTGTCCACGGTCGCCGGTCGCCTGGTGGCGATGGACCAGGGGTTGTTGATCGCCGACGGCCCGCCCGGCGAGGTGCTGGCCCACCCCCAGGTGCTCGAGGCGTACCTGGGCTCCGGAGGTGCGACCCTCCGACGGACCGGCCAGCGCGAACCGCGCCCGAACCACGAACCGCACCCGAACAAGGCGACGACGACGTGACTCCTGCCCAGCGACCGTGGCCCCGCACCCCGCTGCTCCGGCGGTGGGGACCCATCGCCGTGGTGCTCGCGGTGTTCGTGGCTGCCGGGGTGGTCGCCACGACGCACACCACCGACAAGGGCAAGGCGTCGACGCAGCGGGCCACCACCAACCCGGTCGACAACCCCGACTTGCCGGTGATGTACGAGACCGCCAAGAAGGAGGGCAAGGTCGGCGACTACGACTGGGACCCCGGCTGCGACAAGACCTCCGGGCGCCTGGCGCTCCCCACGGTGTACGCGCCGCCTTGCGTCCCGGTCCACACCGGCCCCAATGGAGGCGCCACCGCCCCCGGCGTCACCGCCGACACGATCAACGTCGTCCTGTACCAGGCACCGCCCACCGATCTCACCGCTGCGCTGCAGGCGAACACCGACCCGCCGGAGGCGCAGTGGGCGACGGCCCAGGACTTCGCGGCCGAGTTCAACCACCTCTTCCAGATGTCGGGTCGGAAAGTGAAGCTGATCCGCTTCCAGAGCAACGGGATCAGCACCGACGACACGACTGCCCGTGCGGATGCCATCAAGGTCGCCGACGACCTCCACGCGTTCGCGTCGATCGGCGGGCCCGCGCAGACAGCGGCCTACGAGGACGAGCTCGCGGCTCGTGGCGTGCTGTGCCTGGGTTGCGGGCTGTCGGTCGGCGACGCCGACTTCCAGCGCGACGCACCGCACATGTGGGGCACGCTGGCCACGCCCGACCAACTCCTCGAGTCGGTCTTCGACTACGTGGTGCAGCGGTTGTACGGCCGCAAGGCGTCGTTCGCCGGCGACCCCGCGTTCCGCAAGGAGACCCGCAAGTTCGGCACGGTCAGCTACACGCAGGACCCACCGGTACCGTCCGCCACCGCGCTGCGCGACAAGCTCAACAAGCAGTACGCCAAAGCCGGCATCCGTCAAGGCGTGAACGAGACGTACCTGCTCGACCTCGCCAAACTTCCCGAGACCGCCACGACGATCGTCGGCCACCTCAAGGCCAAGGGCGTCACGACGGTCGTTTTCGTCGGCGATCCGATCATGCCGATCTACCTCACCAAGGCCGCCACCGCCCAGCATTACTTCCCCGAGTGGATCGTCACGGGCACGGTGCTCACCGACACGTCGGCGCTGGCGCGCCTCTATGACCAAGAGCAGTGGGCCCACGCGTTCGGGGTGTCGAGCCTCGCGGTGCCGGTGCCACAGCACCAGAGCACCGCTTGGCGGCTGTACACCTGGTACTACGGCCATGACCCGGCCGCTCCCAAGACGGTCGGTGTGATCTACCCGTCGCTGTTCCAGCTGTTCACCGGCATTCACCTCGCTGGCCCGCATCTCACCGACCTCACGTTCCAGGGCGGCCTGTTCCGGTATCCGCCGAGCGGGGGAGGGCCCACCAACCCGCGGATCAGCTACGGCAACCACGGGCTGTTCCCGGCGCCTGACTACGTCGGTGTCGACGACACGACCGAGATCTGGTGGGACGCGAACGTCACCGCGGAAGACGAGCAGGGCAAGGTCGCCAAGGGCCACTACCGTTACGCCAACGGTGGCCGGCGCTACCTGCCGGGCCAGATCCCGAAGCGCCCGTCCGACGCGTTCAAGAGGGCCGGTTCCGTCGTCGAGTACGACGACCCGACGAAGCTGCCCGCCAGCGACCGGATCCCCGATGTGCCGCCCTGGCCGGGCTCGCCGGCTGCAGGGGGCTGAGCGAGCCGGTCGGGGTCGATCCGGCGCTCAGGCCGTGCCGCGCACCGCAGGGCGGCGAGCCAGCGCCCCGGCAACCACCGTGTCGTGGATCAGATCGGCCACCTCGCCCGGCGTCGCGTCAGGTCGCCCGGTCGCCAGCGAAAGCGTCGAGCGGGTCAAGAAGATCGAAAACTGCAGCAGTTTGATCGGCGAGTCGACGAGCCCGGCCCGGAACCGGTTCGTGGCCGGTTCGATCAGGCCGACGAGCAGCTCGTGGATCGGCACGACGAACACGGGGTTGGGGCTCGGGTTCCGCTCGTGCTGCGCGTACTCACGTTCGTGCAGCGATGCGAGGAACGCGGCAGTGACCGCTGGGTGCTGCTGGGCGTAGGCGGCGAGCCGTTCGAGGTGGTTGCGGATCGCCAGGTGAAGTGGCAGCGACTTCTCGGTCCAGATCGCGGCGTCGAGCATCGGGATGCACCGCCCGAACACGGGCGCCGCCAGCCCGAGCCGGGTGCGGAAGTGGGCGTTGACCGTGGCGCGGCTGACCCTGGCCTCCGCGGCGACGCTCGCGATCGTGAGCGCTGGCCAGCCGTCGTGGTCGTACAGGCGAGCTGCGGCTGCCGCGATGGCATCGCGCTTGTGGGGGTCGAGCTTGGAGCTCGACGGGAGCGGCACGTGTGGTGCGGGCTCGGTGACGTACGTGGCCCGCCCGACGGTGCAGCCTTCGACCAGCACGCTCACCGCTTCACCGAACACCTCGGGGTCGGCGAGCTCGGGATCGAACCGGTTGCGCATCGCGAAGCCGTCGGCCATCGACGAGACGGCGACGGCGAAGCGCGACGAGTCCCACGCCGGTGCCCATGTGCGATCGAGCGCTTCAACGAAGGCGTCGTAGGCGGGGATCAGCCGCCGGCGGATCTCAGCTTCGCGGTCGGCGAGCAGCTCGCGAGCGTCGTCGTCGCGTGCAGCCGCGGCGTACAGCAGGTAGCGAGCCGTCAGCGCCAGGGTGTGCGTGGGTTGCCGCCAGCGGTTGAGGTTCGCCACGGCGGCCTGCACGACGATGTCGACGCCGCTGGACCCGGTGGCGGTCACGACCACCGCGCCGTCTTGCAGCTCGACCCGGGTGGCGTTGGTGACTTCGTTGCCGATGGCGATCGCCCGCTCGAGCGCGGCGCGCGCCAGTCGTCGGTTGGGTGCCCCTCGTCCTCCCAACGGCGCAAAATGGTGACTGACCGTGCTGGGAGCGACCTTGGCACGCTCCGCCACGGAGCGTGTTCCGATGGCACCCGCGGCATCGGTGAGCATGGTTTCCCCGAGCAGATCGAGGGCCGCTCCGAGCAGCGCGTCACGGCCGACCCGCCGACCAGTCGAACTCATACGAGTGTTTTACTCCACTCGAACAAGTGATGCAGTTTCCTAGATGATTGTCCCAATTCTGTCATCGACACGAGGCGGCCGGTCGGGGTAACAATGTCAACGTTCGACGCGAAACCTTCACCGGCTGCGGGCGGGCCGGTGAAGGTCTCGATACGGCAGGAGGCTGATGGGCCCATCTGCCCGTCGGGTGGGAGGTGCCGGGCCTGGCGGAAGGCCCGGCACTTTCTGCGTTCGGGGCCAGGTACCCGACGCGATCGGGACCGTTCCTCAGCCCGTCCGCTCCTTACGTTCCGTGGTCAGCAGACCGCGGTGCGCTGCGGCCAAGATCAGGGCCGGCGGGTCAGGCGCGCTGGCAGGTCGGGCACCAGAACAGGTTGCGTCCGGCCAGCTCGCGGGTGCGGATCTCGGAACCGCACACATGGCACGGCTGTCCCTGGCGCCGGTACACGTAGACCTCGCCGCCGTGGTCGTCGACGCGGGGCGGCCGGCCCATCGCCTCAGGCTCGTGCTCCGGCCGCACCGTGTCGATCCGGCCGGTGCGCACGCCTTCGCGGAGCAGTCCGACGAGGTCGGCCCAGATGGCGTCCCACTCCTCGCGGGTCAGCGAACGGCTCTCGCGCAGAGGGTCGATCCCGGCGCGGAACAGCACTTCTGCCCGGTAGACGTTGCCGACGCCTGGTGTCACCGCTTGGTCCATCAGACGTGCGCCGATCGGTGTGGTGCTGCGGCTGATCTTGCGCCACGCGATCTCGCCGTCCGCGCCGGGGTCGAGGGGGTCATCGCCGAGGCGCGCCATGACCGCTGCCTTGCCGTCGGGGTCGAGCACCTCACAGGTGGTCGCGCCTCGGAGGTGCCCCCACGAGGTCTTGTTCACCATGCGGAGCCGGACCTGGCCCACCGGATCAGGCGCCGGCGTCCGACCGAGGTCGAACTTGCCGTACAGCCCGAGGTGGACGTGCAGGTACTGCATGCCGGTGAACCGCACGAACAAGTGCTTGCCGTGCGCCTCGGCCGAGACCACCTTGCGTCCGTCGAGCAGGGCGGCGCCGTCGGCGAATCGACCCTGCGGGCTCGATACCGCGACGGGACGGCGGCCGAAGCGACGGTCGATCTCGGCGGCGAGGCGGTGGATGGTGTGGCCTTCGGGCACGTGGTGATGGTCGCGTCCGGAGCCGCCGTCGGGCCAGACGGATCGGGCCGATGCGTGGCGTCAGAACACCACGACAGATCGGAGCACCTCGCCGGCCTCCATGCGGTGGAAGGCATCTTCCACTCCGCTGAGGTCGATCGTCTCGCTCACGAACCGGTCGAGGTCGAGGCGTCCTTGGAGGTAGAGGTCGATGAGCGTGGGGAAGTCACGGCTCGGTAGGCAGTCGCCGTACCAGCTCGGCTTCAGCGCGCCGCCGCGTCCGAAGAAGTCGATCATGGGCAGCTCGATCTTCATGGCTGGGTCGGGCACGCCGACCTGCACGAGGCGTCCCGCCAAGTCCCGGGCGTAGAACGCTTGCTCGAACACCTTGGGGTTGCCGACCGCTTCGATCACGACGTCGGCGCCGTTACCACCCGTGAGGGCCTGGATCGCAGCGACCGGGTCGGTGCTCGACGCGTCGACCGTGTGGGTGGCACCGAACCCGGTGGCGAGCTCGAGCTTGCGGGGGTCGAGGTCGACAGCGATCACCGTCGACGCGCCGGCGAGGCGCGCGCCCGCGATGGCCGCGTCACCCACACCGCCGCAGCCGAACACGGCCACCGACTCGCCCGGTTGCACGTCGCCGGTGTGCATGGCCGCGCCGAGGCCGGCCATCACCCCGCAGCCGAGCAGGCCGGCGGCCTCGGGCCGGGCGGCGGGGTCGACCTTGGTGGCCTGCCCGGCGGCCACCAACGTCTTTTCGGCGAAAGCGCCGATGCCGAGCGCGGGGGTGAGCGCCGTGCCGTCGAGCGTCATCTTCTGGGCGGCGTTGTGGGTGGCGAAGCAGTACTGCGGCCGGCCGGTGCGACATGCCCGGCACGATCCGCACACGGCGCGCCAGTTCAAGATCACGAAGTCGCCCGGCGAAACATCGGTCACGTCACGGCCCACCGACTCGACACAGCCGGCGGCCTCGTGGCCGAGCAGGAACGGGAACTCGTCGTTGATCGCGCCTTCCCGGTAGTGCAGGTCGGTGTGGCAGACCCCGCACGCTTGCACCTGCACGACGACCTCACCGGGACCTGGATCGGGCACGTGGATCGTCACCACCTCGACCGGGGCGCCCGCCGATGTGGCGACCACCCCTCGGACGTCCTGGCCGCCGACCTCGCTCATGACGGGCTCCTCTTGCGAATCCTGCACGGATCTGACGGGGTTCGTGGACTCCGGTCCCGGGGTCGGTTGCGGTCGACGAACCCGAGTCCTTGTGGGCGAATGTTACGGGGCCGGGCGGGGCGAGCTGCGCCGGTCCTGCCGCTCGGGTGTCTAGTGCACCGACCCGTGTGGGCCGATCTCCGACGACGTCGGCTCGCACGGGTGGCACTCGACTTCGAGCGTCGCGTGCGCCACACCGAACCGTTCCTCGAGCAGGCGCTTGAGGCGGTCGGCGTGGCGTTGCGCGTCGTGGAGGGTGAGCTCGCCGCCCAGCACCACGTGGGCCGACAAGGCGGTGGTGTCTGACGCCAGGTCCCACAGATGGAGGTGGTGCACTTCCTCGACCGCTGGATCGGCCACCAATGCGGCCGTGACGTCGTGGGGGTCGAGGTGGTGGGGGGTGCCCTCGAGCAGCACGTGCGTGGTGTCGCGGAGCAGGACCCAGGCGGTCCAGACCACGACCAGCGCGATGAGCAGCGAGATCACGGGGTCGGGCCAGGTGGCGCCCCACACGAGCATGGCGCCGGCCGCGACGACCACCGCCACCGACGTGGCCGCGTCGGCCGCCAAGTGCGCCATCGCGGCGCGCAAGTTGAGCGACCGGCCCGCGTGGCGGGCCACCAGCGCAGCACTCACCACGTTGGCGGCCAGACCGGCCAGCGCGATCCCCAACGTGGGCCAACCGTCGAAGTGGTGGCCCCGACCGAGCCGACCGATCGCCTCGACCACGATCACGACACTGGCGCCGAGCAGCAAGACGCCGTTCGCTTGCGCGGCCAGCACTTCTGCACGTTGCAGGCCGTACGAGTGCCGATCGGTGGCGGGGCGTTCGGCGAGCCGGAACGCGGCTGCGGCGATGCCGAGGCCCACGACGTCGGTGAGCATGTGCACGCCGTCGGCCAGCAGGCTCAGCGAGCCGAACACGAGCGCGCCGATCACTTCGGCGAGCAGGAGCGCGCTGTTCAAGGCGAGCGCCCAGGCAAGCGACCGCCACTGGTCGGCACGTCGCGGCGGGACCGCGGGGCCATGGTGGTGATCGCCGATCCCCATGCCTTCAGGATCGCACGTCGGTAGGATCAGCGGACATGCCGGCGTCGACCCCAGGAGACCGCCGACCGGTCCTCCTCGTCGACGCGCCGATCGAGGTGCTCGCCGATCTCAACGAGTGGTTCGCCACTGTGTTCGGCGCGCTGGAGAAGATCGACGCCACGCAAGTGCCCCGCCGGCTCGTCGAGCTCGGCGACGCGCTGGAGGAGTTGATCGAACGACCCCGGTTCGTGCTCGGCGGGCAGGTGGTGCAAGCCGAGGCTGCGCACGCCGACAACGCCGACTTGCAGCTCGACGTCGGCATCGAGGCGGCCACGCGCATCGCCCGCATGATGTTGATCCTCGACGAGCTCGACGAGTGGTGCCGCAGCGGTCACCTCGCCGCGCCGCCGCGCACCGCCGACCAGGTGTGGGTGCTGCGCTGGATCGGGCGCGAGATCATCGGCCAGATCGAGATCGGCCGCCAGCCCCGCCCCTTCCGCCCCCGCAGCGCCGACTGAGACCGAGTCCTCCGCGACACCGGCCCCTCCGCGGCATCCGTGCCAGTCCTGGGACCGATGGGGTGTCAGAAGGTGCGGCCTGCAGGAGGTCGGGTGGAGTCGTTGCGGCGGCGTGCCCGGCGGTTGGGCCGCGGACCTGGTGACGCAGCTTCGGGGTCGGGGGGCGGGCTGGTGATGTGGGGTGTCGGGCGGTCAGGTCGCGGGGCCGGTGAGGCTTGCCATGTCCGGCGCGAGCGTGGCCTCCATGTAGTCGATGGCTTGGCGGCGGAGGTTCTGCTTGGTCACCCGGTACGCACCGGTGCGCAGTTCGCCGAGCCGGGTGGCTTCGGCCATGGCTTCGTCGAGCAGCGACGCCGACGGCACCACGCGATCGAGGTAGCCCGCGGCGACCGCCCCCTCCGGGTCGTAGAGCTGGGCTTGCGCGGTGGCCCGCTCGAGCGTGGCCGGGTTGGGCATCCGCGCCCGCGCCAGCTCGACAGCGAAGACCGGAAGCTGCATCCCGATGGCCACCTCGTTCAGGCCGATCTTCGACGGCGTGTCGGCCGCACCGATCCGCACATCGGCCGCCAACAACAACAGCGCGCCGGCTGCCAGCGCGTGTCCGTCCGACGCCGTCACCGTCGGCAGCTCGAACCCGTAGAGCCGGATCAGCATCCGAGCACCGGCGGTGACCAGTTCACGCATGGTGTCGACGCCTTCGGTCATCAGCGCCAGGTTGAAGCCCGCGCTGAACTTGCCCGGACGGCCGGCGATGACGACCGCGCGCGCCTCGTCGGCCGCACGGTCGAGGTTGTCGTGGACCGCGTCGAGCAACGCGAAGTCGATGGCGTTGGCCTTGCCGTCGTCGAGGGTGATCACGGCGACGCCGTCGCGCAGCTCGTAGGTGGGGGCGGTGGATCCCGGCTGATCGGTCATGGCCCCGCAACCTACCGGTCCGCCCGCGTCCCCCATCCCCACCGTGACCCTCGCGGCAGGGAGGTTGTCGGAGGCGGCCAGTAGGGTCCGGGGCCATGGCGGAGGCCGAGGGGACCCACGCGGGGAGCGACCCGGAACAGCTGAACGGCGCGGGCCCGCCGCAACAGCTGGGCGACGACTTGTACCACCCCGCCGGCGCGGGCCCGCCCGACGAGCTGGGCGACGCGGTCGGTCGCGTCATCGGTACCGACGACGCGACCCCGCTCGAGTTCTGGGTCGCCGTCGAACCCGGCCAGTTCCTCCAACTCGACGACGTGGTCGCCCTCGAGCGTGAGCTGCCCGGCCGCGATCCGGTGCGGATCTACGGCATGGTCGCCCAGGTCCGTGCCCGCCACGAGGGCGCCCGTTTCGACAGCGACGTCTTCCTCATCGCCGAGGGCGTCCTGCCCGCCGAGATCAGCGAGGCCGCCCTGATCCAGGCGACCCGTTTCGAGCCTGAGGTGTTCGTGCCGCCGCGGCCAGGCGACCTGGTGCGTCGCGCTGCGGGCGCGGGGCGCGACCAGGCGTTGTTCTTCGACGGCATGGAACGGCGCCTCCCGGCCGGCCTGTCCCGCGACGACGAGCCGTTCTTCTTGAACCTCGAGTTCGTCGATGGCACCCGCGGCGCCCACGTCAACATCAGCGGCATCTCTGGCGTGGCCACCAAGACCACGTATGCCACCTTCTTGCTGTTCAGCTTGTTCACGTCTGGTGTGCTGGGCCCCGAGGCCGTCAACACCAAGGCACTCATCTTCAACGTCAAGGGCGAGGACCTGTTGTTCCTCGACCACCCCAACGCCGCCCTCGCGCCAGCCGAGGCGGAGCGCTACCGCCACCTCGGCCTCGCCCCGGGGGCGTTCCCGAGCGTCGGCGTGCTGGCCCCGCCCCGGCGCGACGACGCCCACGCGGTGGCCGACGTCGCCAGCCGCACCCATGGGGTGACGTCGTTCTTTTGGACTCTCCACGAGTTCTGCAAGCAGGAGCTGTTGCCGTTCCTGTTCGCCGACGCGGAGGACGAGCGCCAGCAGTACACGATGGTGGTGTTCCAAGTGACGCTCCGCCTCACCGAGGCCGAGCGGGTGGGCGACGACGGCGCCGTGCGGATCGACGGGGCGACCGTCCGCACGTTCCACGACCTGGTCGAGCACATCTGCGACAAGTTGGAGGACGAGGACCCGATCGAGGCGCAGCGTTGGTCGGGCCGCGCAGTCGGTGCCGGCACCGTCAACGCGTTCATCCGCCGGTTGTGGGCCGCGGTCCCGCACGTGCGCGATCTGGTCCGGTCGGGCGTGCCGCACCCCGAACGCCATCGGATCTCCTTCGAGGAGCAGGTCACGGTCGTCGACCTCCACAACCTCAACGACCGCGCCAAGCGGTTCGTGGTCGGCGTCGTGCTCCGAGCGGCCTTCCGCGACAAGGAGCAGTCGGGCCAGGCCCGCCCGCTCCAGTTCGTGGTGCTCGACGAGCTCAACAAGTACGCCCCCCGTGAGGGGTCGAGCCCGATCAAGGAGATCCTCCTCGACGTGGCCGAGCGTGGCCGATCGCTCGGCATCATCTTGATCGGCGCCCAGCAGACCGCCAGCGAGGTCGAGCGGCGCATCGTGGCGAACTCGGCGATCCGCATCGTCGGCCGGCTCGATGCGGCCGAGTCCAGCCGCGGGGAGTACGGCTTCTTGCCGCAGGTGCAGCGCCAACGGTCGACCATCTTGAAACCGGGCACGATGCTCGTGTCGCAGCCCGAGCTGCCCGTGCCCCTGCTGGTGCAGTTCCCGTTCCCGGCCTGGGCGACACGCTCGGCGGAGGCACGTGCGCAGGACAACCCGAGGGTCGATCCCTCCGACCAGCCAGACGATCCCTTCGCCGGCCTGCCTCGCTGAGCGGAGGTCGCCCGCTGAGCGAGGTCGGTCGACCGGCCTCTCAGGCGGCCCGAAAACGGCGAGAGGGCCGCAGGCCAGTGGCCCACGACCCTCTCCCCCAGCGAGGTCGCCGGCAGCCGCGGAAGGGTGCCGGCGGGCGGGTTCAACAGCCGGGGCCGGCCCAGTTGCCGGCTCCAGCGCCACCTGCGTAGACCTGGCGGGCCCGTGCGTCCTGGACGGACTCCGGGGCCTGGGCGGCGCTCGAGTAGCCGCCGTAGTTGTTCCACGTACCGGGCATGAACTGCCACTTGCCGGACGCGCCGGAGCTGGAGTTCACGGCCGTGGGGTTGCCGTGCGATTCACGGATCATCACGCAGCAGGGGGGCAGGTCGCCGCCGCACGCGTGACCGGTCGAGGTGCCGGCCATGCGGTTCGACGAGTGCCGGGCCTGGTTGGCGCGGGACCGGGCTGCCTGGGCTCGTGCCCGGGCGTCGGCGTTGGCCTTGGCCGCCAGCAAGAACGCGGCAACCTGGTGGTAGTGGAGGTCGGCGGCCAGGTTGGCCAGCCGCACGTCGCCGCCATCGGGTCCGGTGCGGACCAGGTACGGGGCGCCGGTCGGCGTGGCCAGCGCCGCGGTGCCGACGTTGGCCTCGTGTTCGGCCGACGCGGCAGGGAAGTTCCAAGCGGCGCCGACCAGGGCGATCAGCGCCAGGACCGCGACGGCCAGCGTCGCGGTGCGTCTATAGCGGTGCATCAGGGGGCTCCTTCCGCTGACGCGACGGCACGCGCGCAGGATCGGGCGATCCAGAAGGGACGGGCGGGCCGGCGTGTCAGTTCTGTGCCGGTTGCGATCGCTCAGACCGGTGGGCCTGTGGCCCGGGTGGTGTGTCGGTCCGCGACGGTTGCGTCATGCGAAAGCAACGAAACTGTAACTTGCTTTCTGGCGTCGGATGAGATCACGTGACACCTGACCAGAAGTGGTTGTTCGCGCAACCAGCGGCCGTTCGTCGCTCTCCCGCCCGCGCCAGTGGTGGGGCGACCGGCCTCCTGCGTGTCCCGACCACCGTCCACGGCGTTGCCACACGGCCATCGGGGTGGTGAGGAATGCCTTGCTGTGCAAGGGATTCCCGAAGTTGTCGGACCCCGTCGATACCATCGCCGGAGTGAAGATCATCCACACGTCGGACTGGCACGTCGGCCGCCTGTTGCGGGGCAGGAGCCGGGCCGGCGAGCACCGGGCGGTGCTCGCCGAGATCGTCGGGATCGCCGAGGCGGAGCGGGCAGATGTCGTGTTGGTGTGTGGCGACTTGTTCGACACGGCCACGCCTAGCCCCGAGTCGGAGCGCATCGTGTACGGAGCGCTCTTGGCCCTCGCCGCCACGGGCGCCACCGTGGTGGTCATCGCGGGCAACCACGACAACGCCCGCCGCTTGCAGGCGGTCGAGCCGCTGCTCGAGCTCGGCCATGTCGTCACCCGACCGTTCTTCCTTCCGGCCGATGAGGGAGGCGTCATCGAGATCACCACCCGCGACGGCGTGCAGCAGGCGAAGGTCGCGGTGTTGCCGTTCCTGTCCCAGCGCCACGTCGTCACGGCCGACGCGTTGATGCAGAACGACCACGATCAGCACCAGCACAGCTACGACAGCCGGGTCCGCTCGATCCTCGGCAAGTTGTGCGAGTCGTTCGAGCCCACCACGGTGAACCTCGTCGCCGCCCACCTCACGGTGAAGGGCGGCCTGCTCGGAGGCGGGGAGCGGGCCGCCCACACCGTGTTCGAGTACGAAGTCGGCGCCTTGGGCTTCCCCGCCACCGCGCAGTACGTCGCGCTCGGCCACCTGCACCGCTCCCAGGTCGTGCCGGGGCCGTGTCCGATCCGCTACTGCGGGTCGCCGCTCCAGCTCGATTTCGGTGAGGTCGACGACCGCAAGGGCGTGCTCGTGATCGACGCGATGGCGGGCGTGCCCGTGAAGGTCCGCGCGGTGGAGCTCGAGACCGGCCGCCGGCTTCGCACCATCGCCGGGACCGTCGCCGAGTTGGAGGCGCTCGCCGGCACCACGGGTGACGACTACCTGAAGGTCGTCGTGCGGTCGGCGGCGCGGGTAGGCCTCGCCGATGAGGTGCGCGACCTGTTTCCGCATGCCGTCGACGTGCTCGTCGAACCGCCCGGAGTCGAGCGGGGGTCCGCGCCGCCCACGCCGTCACGCCGGGGCCGGTCGCCCAGCGAGCTGTTCACCGACTACCTGGCGAGCCGCGACGTCGTCGATCCCGCGCTCGAAGCGCTGTTCCGCGAGGTCCACGAGGAAGTCGCCGGCTGATGCGCCCCAGCCGCCTCGAAGTCGAGGGCTTCACCGTGTTCCGGCGACCCACGGTGGTCGACCTCGACGGGGTCGAGCTGTTCGCGCTGGTGGGACCCACCGGCTCCGGCAAGTCGAGCCTCATCGACGCCATGGTCTTCGCGCTGTACGGCTCGATCCCGCGGCTCGATCGGCGTGCCGTCGCGCCGATCATCGCCCTCGGCGCCAGCGAGGCGAAGGTGCGGCTCGACTTCGCCGTCGGCGCCGAGTCGTTCACCGCCGTGCGGGTCGTGCGGCGCACGAGGGCCGGCGCAACCACCAAGGAGGCCCGCTTGGTGCGGGCGAGTGATGGCGAGGTGCTCGCCGGCACCGCCGATGAGCTCACCGCCTCGGTGACCGACCTGCTGGGGCTGGGCTACGAGCACTTCGTCAAGTGCGTGGTACTCCCGCAAGGCGCGTTCGCTTCGTTCCTGCACGACAGTGGTGCCGACCGCCAAGGCCTGCTGATCAAGCTCCTCGATCTCGGCCTCTACGAGCGCATGGCCTCGGTCGCCCGACAACGAGAAGCCGAGGCGCGCCGGTCGTTCGACCAGCTGTCGGGCCAGCTCGAGGCGCTGGCCGACGCGACCCCAGCAGCCGTGGCCGCAGCCGAAGCCGAGCTCGCCGCGCGCGAGGCGCTGGCGGCCAAGGCCGACGGCTGGGCGGCCCAGCTGACCGAGCTGGCGAGCGACCACCAGACCGCCGTCGCGGCTGCTGGCGCCGCCAACGACCACGTCGACCTGCTGGCGTCGGTGCAGGTCCCGGCCGGGGTAGCCGAGCGGTCCGCCGACTTGCTTGCGGCGCGCGCCGCGCTGGACGAAGCCGGTGCCGAACATGAAGCCGCGGTGGCGGCGAGCGATGCCGCAGCCGCGGCCCGCGCGGTACTGGCTGACCGCAGCGAGCTCGAGCGGGCAGCCCAGGCCCACGAGCAGCTGGCGGCGGTGGGCGAAGCTCGCGACACTGCCGAGGCCGCCGTGGCCTCCGCTGAAGCAGCCGTCGCGAACGCCGACCGCGAGCTGGCGGAGGCCGAGGCCGCGATGGTCGACGCAGCCGCGGCGCTCGAGGCAGCGCAGTGGCGCCATCGTGCCCGCGACCTCGCCGCCCACTTGGTGGTGGGCGAGGCCTGCCCGGTGTGCGAGCAGGAAGTGGCCGCCCTGCCGTCCGCAGGGCCGTCGGGGAGTGATCCCGTCGCGGCGGCCCGCGAGGCGGCCGAGCAAGCGACGTCCGCACGCGACCAGGCTCGGCGTCGCCACTCCAAGGCCGAGCGCGACCACGTGCGCGCCGACACCGAGTTGACGCAGGCGCTGAGCCGGGTCGCCGGGCTCGAACCACTGGTGGCGGCGTGGCCCGACCTCGCCGCGCTGCGCACCGCGATCGACGAGGTCGTCGCCGCCGACGAGGCGGTCGCGGCGACGCAAGCGCACGCGCGCCGCGCTCGCCGGGCGGAGAGCGAAGCGCAAGCACGGGTGCGGGAGCTGGAGGGCGCCCAGCGCGATGACCTCGCCGCCTTCGACCGCGTCCGCGACACCGTCGCTTCCTTGGGTCCACCGGCGGCCGATCGCGCCGACTTGGCGGCCGCGTGGTCGGCGCTGAAGGCGTGGGTGGCTGAGCGGCTCCCCGTTGCCCGCGACGCGGCCGACGCAGCGAGCGCGCGCGTGGAAGCCGCGCGAGGGCAGGCGCAGGCGATCCGCTCGGAGGCGGCCGCGGCACTCGCTGAGCACGGCCTGCAACTCGCGACCGGCGAGGATCCGGCGCGGGTTGCGGCGGCCGGCACCGAGCGCAGCCGTGCCGGGCTCGAACGGCTCCAGCGCGATGCCGGACGGGCAGCGGATCTCCGGACCCAGTGCCACGAGGCGGAGCGTTCGGCCGACCTCGCGCGGGCCCTCGGTCAGCACTTGTCTGCCCGCGGCTTCGAGAAATGGGTGCTCGACGAGGCGCTGGCGGAGCTCACGGTCGGTGCAACGGAGACGCTGCGCACCCTTTCCGGCGGGGCGTACTCGCTCACCCTCGACGACAAGTCCAACTTCGTGGTGGTCGACCATCGCAATGCCGACGAAAATCGGTCCGCCCGCACGTTGTCGGGCGGTGAGACCTTCCTGGCGTCGCTGGCGCTGGCGCTCGCCCTGGCCGATCAGGTGGGGTCGCTGGCCAGCGACGGTGCCGCCCGGATCGAGTCGATCTTCCTCGACGAGGGCTTCGGCACGCTCGACGCCGACACGCTCGATGTGGTGGCTGCCGCCATCGAGGAGCTTGGCTCGCGCGGCCGCATGGTGGGCCTCGTCAGCCACGTACCGGAACTGGCCGAGCGGGTGCCCGTCCGATTCGAGGTGCGTCGTGACCCGGCGGGATCGCATGTCGAGAAGGTCGTGGTTTGACCGGTCCTGGCGTCAGCCGTCGGCTGGGCCAGCGGACGGGCCGGCGGGCACGTCGTGTGGCGCGCCGGTCGGTGGCACCGACGGCGGAGGTGGAGGCGTGAAGTTCGCGGTCGAGACGTGGGCGCCGGAGTACGGCGCGTCGGTCGATGAGGCGGGGCCGGAGGCGGCGAGCGAGCCGGTCGACCTCGCCGTCGAGGTCGCCCCGGCGGGCTGGGCGCCCATCGCAGCCGCGGGCGGTCCGCCCGAAGGCCCGGTTCGCTTCGTCGACGGGGTCCGCCGGATCGAGGCGCGGGTCTGGATCACGGGCGCGGACGGTCTCGTCCGCCAAGGGATCTGCGCCAGCTACGCGGCCGGGGTGGTCGTGTGCGACGGGCGGGCCGCCATCGAGTCGGCCATGGTCCGTCGGGCGCTGTTCGCGCCGGTGGAGGGTGCCGGCCCGGTGGTCACGTCGCACGGCACGTTCGTGCACCAACCCGTTGCGGCCGATGGGCCCGATCACCTCAGCGTGGCGCTGCAAGGAGCCATGGCCGAGCTCGAGCACGAGGTGAGCGTCGGCGCGCCGCCGGGTGAGCTGCTGGTGGTCGACGGCCCGTTGCGTTCTCGCCACCGGATGCCGGGAGCGGTCGGCTACGTCAAGACGCATCATCGCTCGTACTTGCCCGAGCCGCTCCAGCCGGTGGTCGGCCGGCTTGCCGCAGGGGAGCGCACCCCCGTCTTCTTGATCGACGGGCAGTCGCGGCGCTGGTCGTGGTACGTGTGCCTCCCCGGTGAGCGGACCCACGTCTGGGCGGCGGTGGTGCGTGCCGAGGTGCCGGCCGATCGCCCGCTCGATCAGGTCATCCGGCTGGCCGACCAGTTGGGCGTGGCGTTGCCCCGCTTCGCTTCGCGCCCGCACAAGGACGCCCGCGCACCGCAGAACCTGTACCCGATCGCCGGCCTCGAGCGCGAGCTCCGTCGGCGGCTCGGCGACACCAACGTGTTGCAACGCGCCCTGCGCGTCGCCGCGGCCACCACCACGCTGCTGTGAGCACGTAGCCACCTCCACGGTGGTCAAGTGCTCACAGCAGGGCCTGGTCCGGCTACGACGCCGGAACCGTCACGAAGTCGATCAGCTGCTCGACGGCGCCGATCAGTGCAGGCTCGAGGTCGGTCCACGACGACACCGACCCCAACAGGCGCTTCCAGAAGCGTCCCGGCTCCTCCTGCACGCCCAGGCGCGCCAGCACGCCTTCCTTCCACGGCTCACCGATCGGCACCGCGGGCCAGGTGTCCGCGCCGATCGCGCCTGGCTTCACGGCCTGCCAGATGTCGACGAACGGGTGCCCGACCACCAGCACGTCGGGGTGGTCGACGGCGGCCGCCAGCCGCGTCTCCTTCGACCCGTCGACGAGGTGGTCGAGCAGGATCCCGAGGCGTCGGCCGGGGCGCGGCCCGAACGTTCGCACCACTTCGGCCAGGTGGTCGGCGCCGCCGAGCTCCTCGACCACCACCCCCTCGACGCGGAGATCGTCACCCCACACTTTCTCGACCAACTCGGCGTCGTGTTGGCCTTCCACGAGGATGCGGCTGGCTCGGGCGACCTTTGCCGCGCCGCCCTCGACCGCGATCGACCCCGACGTCGTGCGCGTCGGCGCGCGCCTCGCGTCGCCCGGCCGGACGCGTGGCGGAACAAGCGTGACGTACGCGCCGTCGACCTCGAACCCGCCAGGCGTGTAGCGCACCCAATGATCGTCGCCCCGACGGTCGCGCAGCAGCACCGCTTCGGTGTTGGCCTCGATGATGGCCCCGGCGAACGGTGTGCCGCGCTGCTGGGCGACCAGCCCTGGTCGGGCCTCCACTTCGGGGTACGTCGTGCGGCGGCGTCGGGGTCCGTCGAGGTCGAGCGGTTCGGCCCCCGGAGGCGGTGCGTAGCGATGCGGGCGGGACACGGTCCCGTGAACGTACCCGTCAACCGGTCCGCTGCGGGGGATCAGAGCACGCCTGGCCTCCACGCCACCGCGCGCGGCCGCGACGTCACCGCCCAATAGAGTCACATCCGTCGCCCCCGAGCACCTCCAGCGTGCTCCCGCCTGGTCCGTTGGAGTCGCTTCGTGCACATCTGGCAGTCGATCATTCTCGGCGTCGTCGAGGGCGTGACCGAGTTCCTGCCCGTCTCGAGCACCGGCCACCTGACCGTGGTCGAGAAGTTGATGGGGATGAAGGTCAACAACGACTCGGTCACCGCCTACACCGCGGTGATCCAAGTGGGCGCGATCATCGCCGCCCTCTGGTACTTCCGGCGCGACATCGTCGCCATCGTCGAGGGGTGGTTCGGGGGGCTGCGCCAGCGGGAGCGCCGCGGTGAGCTGCACTACCGCATGGGGTGGCTGATCATCGTCGGCACGATCCCGATCGCCATCGTGGGCTTGGCCGCCAAAGGCGTGATCGAAGGGCCGTTGCGCAACTTGTGGTGGGTGGTCGCCGCGCTGATCGCCTGGGGCGCAGCGATGGTGTGGTCAGAGTCGTCGGCTCGCCAGACGCGCGGCGAACCGTCGCTCACCGTGATCGACGGGCTGGTCATCGGCGTGGCGCAATGTTTGGCGCTCATTCCGGGCGTGTCCCGGTCGGGCGCCACCATCGCGGCGGGGCTCTTCCGCGGCATCGACCGGGTGACGGCCACCCGCCTGTCGTTCTTCCTCGCGATCCCGGCCTTGGTGGCCGCTGCCGGGCTCGAAGCGCCCAAGGCCTTCAAGCACGGGGGTGTTGGCGCGGCCCCGACGGTGGTCGGGATCGTCGTGAGCTTCGCGGTGGCCTACGCAGCCATTGCCTGGTTCCTCCGGTTCGTGGGCCACCATCGGATCGACACGTTCGTGCCGTACCGGGTCATCGCCGCGCTCGTCGTGATCGGCCTGCTGCTGTCGCACACGATCACCTCGATCTGATCCTCACGCGGACTCAGTGGTCAGACCAGTGGAGCAGCGACCGCCAGCCGGTCTGTTTGCCTCGGCGCTGGTCGTGGTTCTTGCGCCTCGTCGGTCTCCAGTGGCATAGTGGTCAGACCACCTGATGATCCGCCACAAGTCCTTCTGCGCGCAGAAGGTGACCGCGACGGTGGGATCTTCCGCGCGGAACGGAAGCGAGAGGACAGCTGATGGCCTTGCAACTCGAACCGCTCGAACGCCGAACGGTGGCAGACGAAGTCTTCGAGCGGCTGCTCGAGGAGATCCGCGCAGGTCAGGTCAGCGCCGGCGATCCGCTCCCCGCCGAGCGGGCGCTGAGTGAGCAGCTCGGTGTCAATCGCCAAGCCGTGCGCGAGGCGCTGCAACGCCTCGCCCAGGCCGGCCTCGTCGACATCCGCCAAGGCGGGCTCACCCGCGTGCGCGACTTCCGCCACGCCGCTGGCCTCGACCTACTGCCTCGTCTCCTCCTCGGCCGGGACGGCGTTCCCGACCCTTCGGTGATCCGATCGGTGATGGAGCTACGAGCCACGCTCGGGCCAGACATCGCCGCACGGTGCGCCGAGCGGGCCTCGGTCGCCGTGGCCGCCGAGCTGCGCGAGGCGCTGGCCGAGCTCGTCGCCACCCCGCGGGTCGACACGGTGGAACGCGCCGAGCGCGATCTTCGTTTCTGGGAGTGCCTGGTGGAGGGCGCCGACAACGTGGCCTACCGCCTGGCGTTCAACAGCCTCCGCCAGGTTTACGAGCCTGTCCTCCCGGTGTTGGCGGGCATCCTCGCCGACGAGTTCGGCGACCTCGACGACCACCGTGCCATCGTCGCGGCCGTGGCCGATCGTGATCCGGCTACGGCGCAGGACGCTGCCTGGGCGTTGCTGGCCCGCGGGACTGCGGCGATGGAGTCTGTGCTCGAGTCGCTGTCGGCGACCGAAGGGGCTGCGTCGTGACCACCACCGACGCGCCGCCGCCCCGCCCGGCTCCGGACCCCGCATCCGGTACGACGCCTCGGGTCCAGCGGGCCCCGCTGCTCACCGAGCCGCCCTCATCGGGACGGCCGCGGCTGGTGGTCGGCGGCCCCGGTGGCCCGGCGTCGAACGACCTTGCTGATCTCGCCCGGTGGTTCATCCGCCGGCCGACGCCCCGCCTCATGGCCGGCTTTCTCGCCGCAGCCGTGGTCGGCCGGGCGACGGAAGGCAAGCCGCGCCGCAGCGATGCCGCGGTCGCGGCGGCGATGGTCGCCGCCCAGCCTCTCACTGAGTTCGTGATCCACACGCGGCTGTTGCACCGTCGGCCCACCCGGTGGCGGGGTCGCACCATCGACCCGGTGGCGGCGCACGACCACCGCATCCACCACGCGGACCCGAAGGACCTGAGCTGGGTGTTCGTGCCGCTCCCAACCTTGCTCATCGGTTTCGGTGCTGCGGCCGCCGGGGCGTGCATCCCCGGGGCCGACCGCCGCCTGACCTCGACCGCTGCAGTGACCGGCGGAGCGTTGTTGGCCGCGTACGAGTGGTCGCACTACTTGATGCACACCGGCTACCGGCCGAAAACCGGTTGGTTCCGCAGCCGTTTCCGCACCCACCGGCTGCACCACTACCGCAACGAGAAGTACTGGTTCGGCGTCACCACCCACCTCGCCGACCAAGCGTTCGGCACGATGCCGGTGCCGGGCGAGGTGCCCCGGTCGGAGACGGCGCGGTCGCTTCCTGCCGAGGTCTGACCCGCTCCCCGGTGGCTCAGCTCGGGTCCTCGGGCAGCGCCGGGGGCGGCGGGGGAGGCACCGCGACGTCGTCAGCTGCGGCGACGGGTGCGGGCGACAGCACCACGCCCGCCACGTGCGCCGGGCTGAGCCCGAGCGCGCCGCCGACCTGTTCGAGGACGGGGCGGGCCGGCTCGACGCCGCCGTCGCTGTTGGCCACGTGCACCAGCGAGCTGAGGAACTGCTCCTTGCCGGGCAGGGTGAGCGCACCCGACAGGTACGACAGGTGTTGGCCGAGCTCGTTGGTGTCGAGGTTGGCAAGGTCGTGTGCCAGCGCGGCGTCGTCGTAGCCGGCGAAGCCGGTGCGCTGGATCGCCTCGACCGCTGCCGGGGCGCCGGAGCCGCCGCTCGCACGAAGCACGGTGGCGACGGCGAGACGCATCGACCCCTGCAGCTCGGTGCTGAGCTCGGTGCTGGTGGGCTGCTGCAGCACCCCCGGCTCGAAGCGGTTCTTGCACGTCTCGCACTGCACGGCTTCGGCGGCCGGCTTGCCGGTGGGGAACAGCGGGATCCAAAACAACGTGAACCAGCGCCGGGCGACCGACTTGACCCACGTGCGGTCGCCGCCGCACGCCGGGCAGAAGAACTGGCCGGTGTGCTCCCGCTTCGTCGACCAGCGGTACTTGAAGCCCCACACGATGAAGAACATGGACGAGTCGCCTCCTGCTGCCGGCGGCCCGGTGGGGCCACCTGCGACCGAAGATAGCCTTGCGGCCGTGGCTCAAACCCTCACGGAACCCGTCATCACTGTCACCGAACAGGCCCTCACCAAGATCCTCGAGCTGCGCGCCAACGAAGACGGCGCCGACACGCTCGGTCTGCGGATCGCGGTCACGGGCGTGCGGGGGCCGGAGTACACGTACGACTTGTCGTTCGAAGAGCTCGGCTCGGCCGACGACGATGACGTGATCACGGAACAAGGTGGCCTCCCGGTGATCGTGCCGGCCGATTCGCTCGACCCATTGCAGGGCGCCACGCTCGACCTGCCACGCAACGCCGACCAAGCGGGTCTGGTGCTGCGCAACCCCAACCGGCCCGACCCGCTGGCGGGGATCGACATCGAGCTCACCGGTGACATCGCCGAGAAGGTCACCACGTTGCTGGAGCAGGTGATCAACCCTGCGCTCGACGCGCACGGCGGCTACGCGGAGTTCAAGGGTGTCGACGGCGACCGGGTGTTCGTGTCGATGGGTGGCGGCTGCCAGGGCTGCGCCGTGTCGGCGATGACCCTGCGGCAGGGCATCGAGCGCACGATCAAAGAGCGCATCCCCGAAGTGACCGACGTGGTCGACGTCACGGATCACGACGCGGGTGAAAACCCGTTCTACTGATCCCCGAGGGCGCCCGCCCGCTCCGTCATTAGCAATATAGCCCAGGGGTGGGGGCTTGCTGCAAACGCCCAAAGTGTGTTGACCATTACTCCCTATGTCAGGCCCTGACGGGCTGGCGACGGCGAGGGAGAAGAAGATGCACGTGGATCGTTCACCTTCGGTGGTGGTGGCGGGCGGCGGCCCGGTCGGGCTGATGCTGGCTGCGGAGCTGATGCTGGCTGGGACCGACGTGGTCGTCGTCGAGCGCCGAACCAGCCAAGCGCTCGAGAGCTCGCGCGCGGGCGGGCTGCACCCTCGCACCCTCGAAGTGCTCGACCAGCGCGGCGTGGCGGACCGGTTCGTGTCCGCGGGCGAGCCGCACCCGGGCGTCGGCTTTGCCCACATCCCGCTGGGCATCAGCGATTTCCCGAGTCGACACAATTACGTGTTGGCGTTGTGGCAGCGGGATTTCGAGCGGATATTGGCCGAATGGGTCGCGCAGATCGGTGTCGCGATCCTGCGCGGCCGTGAGGTGGAGAGCTTCGAGCAGGACGAGACCGGCGTCGATGTCCACATCGGCGGCGACGGTCCGACGACCTTGCGGGCGGAGTACCTCGTCGGGTGCGACGGAGGGCGCAGCCTGGTCCGCAGGGCGGCCGGCATCGACTTCGTGGGGACGGACGCGTCGACGAGCTGGATGATCGCGGAGGTCGAGATGGGCGAGGAGCCCGAGTTCGGCTTCCGCCACGACGACGCCGGCACGCATGCGATCGGTCGCCGCCAGCCGGATGAGCCGATCCGGCTCGCGCTGACCGAGCGCGAGGTCGACCACCGGGATCCGACCGTCGACGAGCTGCGGGCCACCCTGATCGGCGTGTACGGCACGGACTTCGATCTGCAGCGTGTCGACTGGGTCTCCCGCTTCACCGACATGACTCGCCAGGCCGTCGCGTATCGCGACCGGCGGGTGTTGCTGGCGGGCGACGCGGCGCACGTGCACCCGCCGCACGGCGGCCAGGGCCTCAACCTCGGGGTGCAGGACGCGGTGAACCTCGGATGGAAGCTCGCCCAGGTGGTCAGTGGGGTCTCGCCCGACAGCTTGCTCGACACGTACCACGCCGAACGCCAACCTGTGGGGGCGCGGGTGCTGCGCAACACGCTGGCGCAAGTGGCCCTCGGCCTACCTGACGACCGCCACCGAGCGTTGCTCGACACGATGACCGAGCTGTTGGCGCTGGATGAGCCGCGCCGCCACATCGCCGGGATGATCTCGGCGCTCGACCTTCACTACGACCTCGGCGGCGGGCATGCGCTCGTCGGGCGACGCATGCCCGACCTCGACTTGGTGACGGCCGAGGGTCCACGGCGGGTGTTCGACCTCCTGCACGACGCGCGCCCGATCCTGGTGGCGTTCGACGCCGGAGACGGCCTCGACGGGGTGCCGTGGGCCGACCGGGTCCGAACGGTCCACGCCACGTGCGACGGTCGTTGGGAGTTACCGGTCGTGGGGGAGGTCGATCCGCCCGAGGCCGTCCTGGTCCGACCCGACGGGTATGTGGCGTGGGCCGGAGAGGTCGGAGATCCCGACTTGTCCCGGGCGCGGGCGACGTGGTTCGGGTCGTCGTCGCCGACGCACAGCCGGGCCTGATGTCGGGACTGTGGTCCCGGCACCGGCGCGCGCTCCCCATCAAACGTTCGTTTGGTACGGTCTGGCGCCATGGCTGACACCGTGGTGACCAAGGACGATCTGCCCACCCCACCGTTCGACCTCGACGTGCTGGATCCCCGGTTCTACGACGATCCGTGGGACGGCTACCGCTGGCTGCGGAACCATGCACCGGTCTGGTGGGACCCCCGCAACGAGCTGTGGGTCGTGTCCAAGCACGAGGACGTCAGCTACGTGAGCCGCAACGACGACCTTTTCTCCGCGGCGCAGGGTGTACGGCCGAAGCTCATGGCGCCGATGTCGATCATCGCGATGGACGACCCCGAGCACACTCGCCAGCGGCGCCTGGTGAGCAAGGGCTTCACACCGCGGGTCGTGCGGCAGCTCAGCGACCACATCCGCGATCTGTCACGCGAGCTGATCGACTCGGTCGCGGCCAAGGGCGAGGTCGAGTTCGTCGAGGACTTCGCCATCCACGTGCCGCTGATCGTGATCGCCGAGATGATGGGGCTCGACCCCGAACAGCGCAAGCACCTGTACCACTGGTCCGACGACATGATGGCGGGCGACGGCCACACGGACCCCGAGAGCCCGGCGCTGCTAGCCGCCGCGGTGGCGTTCGGCGAGTTCTGCGATGCGTGCAGCGTGCACATCGACGAGCGCCGCCGCACCGGACGGACCGACGACATCATCGGGATCTTGACCAACGCCTTTGACGACGGGGAGCTCGGCCGGGGCGGGATGCCGTCGGTGGCCGACGAGGCCACTGCGACTGCGGTGAGCCCGTTGAGCAACGACGACCTCCTGATGTTCCTCACGTTGTTGGTGGTGGCCGGCAACGAGACCACCCGCAACGCGCTGTCCGGCGGGCTCCACGCGTTGAGCCGCTTCCCGGACCAGCGCGCCCGCCTGGTGGCGGAGCCCGAGCTGATGGAGACCGCGGTCGATGAGATCGTGCGGTTCGTGTCGCCCGTGCTGAGCTTCAACCGCACCCTCACGCGTGACCACGTCTACAAGGGCGTGCAGCTCTGCGAAGGCGACAAAGTGCTGATGCTGTACCAGTCGGCCAACCGCGACGAGGACGTCTTCGACCGGCCCGACGACCTGATCCTCGACCGCGACCCCAACCCGTCGTTGGCGTTCGGGGTCGGCACCCACTTCTGCATGGGCTACAACCTCGCCAAGGCCGAGATCCGCATCGTGTACGAGGAGCTGTTCGCTCGACTCCGGGACATCTCGGCCGTCGACCCGTCGGCTCCGCTCGAGCGGGGCGACTCGTCGTTGGTCATGTCGATCAAGCGCTTGCCGGCGCGGTTCACGCCCGAGCGCGAAGGCCGCGCGCCGCAGGCGGGGGTCTAGACAGTCGACATGCCCGCTTCCGTCACCGCGTCCCCCGCCGGCGCCGGCACTGTCGACCAGCGGGCGCGCATCCTCGCGACCGCGCTGGAGCTGATGGGCGAACGTGGGGTGGCCAAGACGTCGATGCGCCGGCTCGCGTCCGCGTGCGGCCTCAACGTGGCCACGCTGTACCACTACTTCCCGTCGAAAGCGGAGCTCGTGCGGGCACTGCTCTTCGAGCGGCGCTACACCGAACGCCTTCGCGAGGAGCAGCCCACGGTCGACCCGTCGCTGCCGCCCCCCGCTCGGCTCGAATCGCTGTTCGCAGCCGTCTGGGAAGGGACGCTTGCGGAGGAATCGGTGTGGCGCGTGCTGGTCTCGGAATCGATCCAAGGCGACGCGTCGGTTCGGTCAGCCATCGACGAGCTGGTGTCCTCCGTGTCCGACGGCCTCGCCGCGTGGATGTCGCAGCTGTTTCCGGAGCTTGCCGCCGGACCCGTCGACGTCGCCATGGCAGCTCGGCTCGTGCGCTCCACATTGTTCGCGCTGATCGTGGAAGAGCTGGCCGTCGGCGAGGCAGATGCCACCGTCGCCGCGGCCGATCTCGCGTCGGTGCTCTTCCCTGGGGGATAGCTGCGTGCCTGGTCTCACGCCGTCACCGCGGGGATCGCCATGGGTGACGGGCGCGCCGACGGGCGCATGGTCCGGCGTCGAACGCCAGCCGGGTCAGCTGGGTGCATTGGGGGCGCTGCTCATCGCGTCGATCGGGGTGGACGTCGTGGGGCGAGATCGTCCGCGGCAGCCGGGGTCGGGCCCACCTCGTGCTGCACCTCGATCCCGGCGAACCCAGTGGGCCGCACGGGCACTGGCTGGGCGCGGTACGCCTCGCAGGCCGGTTCTCCGACACCCCGCTGCAGCCGGTCGAGCTCCGCGGCGACTCCTGCCGCGGTGGCACCGTGGTCGCGCGGTGCGAAGGCGCAGTCCTGTGGACCGACAGCGCGGTGCGGGGCCCCGCGCAACGCTCGCCGGCTCCTCGTACACCGACGTGGCGGGGAGCGGCCCCCGACGGCGTGGTCCTCTGCGCCTCCGGGGCCCGTGGCGTCCGATCCCCACCTGCCGCCACGTCCACCGCCCTACCGCGACCTGCCGAGGACCCCGCTGCCGGGCCAACCTCCCGCGCCCGGGGTCGGGCCGACCGAACGCCGCAAGGAGTTCTGGGCGACCGGCGCGCGGGCGGCGAGCGCCGTCCGGTGCGGGTCACGCGGGACGCAGGTCGTTGAGCTCGGCGACGTTGTCGTGCAGGATCTTGCGGCGTGAGGCCTCGTCGAGGTGGGCGACTTCCTCGAGGTAGTCGAGCGGGTGGGGAAGTGCCTCGATGTGGGGCCAGTCCGACCCGAACAGCACACGGTCGGCGCCCATCAGCTCGACGACCTCGTCGATGTCGTCCTCCCAGAACGGGTTGATCCAGATGTGGCGCCGGAACGTGACCGCCGGGTCTTCCTGGAACCAACCGGGCATCTTCTTGCTGACGATCTGGAGGCGGTGCAGGAGCGAGCGGAGGAAGCCTGAGCCGTTCTCGACCGATGCGATCCGCACGTTGGGGAAGCGGGCGAAGAGTTGGTCGCCGACCAGCGACGCGAGGAAGTCCTCGATCGGTCGCTCGAGGTTCAGCATCTTGATGGGGCGTGGCACGCCGCCGCCGGCGAAGTTCGCGCTGAAGCCGTCGTCGGCGTAGCCGTGGGACGTGTAGCCCGAGTCGCCCGCATGGACCACCACGGTGATGCCGGCTTCGTTGACCCGTGCCCAGAACGGGTCGAAGGCGGTGTCGGCGGGCGGCTTGGGGCCGTCGACCGTGGTGGGCGCGGCGGGGCGCATGACCACCGTGCGGGCGCCGTGGTCGAGCGCGAACTCGAGCTCGCGGCAGGCCCACCCGGGATCGGCGAGCGACAGGTACGGCGCCGCGAACAGCCGGTCGTCGTGGTTGTAGCCCCAGTCGTCGAGCAGCCAGCGGTTGAAGGCCTCGAAGGTGATGGCGACCGCGCCGGGATCGTGCTTGAGGTGCTCCTCGTAGATCATCCCGAGCGTCGGGAAGATCCATGCGGCCTCCAGCCCGTGCTCCTCGAGGACCGGCAGCCGCGCCGCGGCGGTTCGGTACGCGTCGCGCACGGGCTCACGCTCTTTGAGCCGCTCGAGCGGGTTGGCGCCGTTGGGGTTGCCACGGAAGTAGTCCGCGAGGATGCCCGGCTTCGCCACCGGGTCGAACGTGGGGTTGGTCACGGCCCGGCAGATCTTCCCGGCGAGCAAGTGGTACTTGCGGCCGTTGACTTCGGCCCACTCCACCGTGCGGGGGCCGGCGCCCGCTGGGAGGTGGCGGGTGAACGCGTCAAGGCCCTCGTAGTAGTGGTTGTCCGCGTCGAAGATGGGGTGGGTCGGCGTGCGCGCTGCCATGTCACTCATTGTCTACGCAAGATCGCGCTCTGTCAATGCTGTGTAGTACGTGGCCGCGGGCTCCACGCAACGCCGGTAGAGGGTGACGAAGCGCGCTCGACTCGTCCGGCCCGGCCAATCGTCGGGCAGGAGCTCATCGGGCAGATCGGGTGCGAACTGGAGAAGCTCCTGCCACTCGTGGCCCAGGCGAGTGATCGTGGCGAACGCGTCGGGCGGTGCGACGGCCCGCCCGTCGTCGCCTGGAGCGTCAGCCCACCGGTGCAGGAAGCTGTCGTGCGCGGCTGCCGCAGCATCGAGGTCCCACGCCTGGCCCACGAGGTCGACGTCATCGAGCAGCCGGGCTTCGAACAGCACGGTCCGGTCGGTGAGCCCGGCCTCGGCCACTGCTTCGCGCGTCCCTGCCGCAGCCCGGCGGTCGGTCGCGATCCACAAGCCGCTTGCCAGCGAACCGAACCCCTCGAACTCGAGCCGGCTCTGCAGCGACGCGCGGGCGGTTCGTGCGTCGCCGGCCCGGTCGCCGTCCGCCGGGGGTCGGAGGTGGAGGATCAGCCACTGCCCGTCCCATGCGGGACGGTCGCCGTCCTCGAGCGAGCGCGTCAGGCGGGCGGTCGCTGATGCGAGCAACTGGCATGCGCCCTCGGTGAGCCGCAGGCGGGTGAAGCGACCTTCGGTGGTCGACGTGAACCATCCGCCCGCTTCGGAGCGTGCGAGCGCCTGGCGGGCTGCGCGCTCCTCGACGCCGACGGCGCCGAGCGCTCCGACGAGCGTCCACGTCCACGCTTGGCCACCGGCAGGGGCGACGTGCTGGCCGAGGATCGACAGCAGCAGCGCCCTGGCGCTCGGCTGACCGTCGGCTCGACGCCGCGTGCGGGTGGCGTGGGGTCGGGTCGAGGTCACCGCGCCAAGCTACGTCGGCGCCCGATCGGTCCCCGGAACCCTGGTTCAGTCTGCCCAACAAATTCGTTGGGCATGGTAGCCTTGCGGCATGGCAGTGCGTGCGGCCACGAGTTGGTTGTCGAGCGAACGGACCGAGTTCCTGATCGATGTGGTGGGGGGCGTGAACGCGCTGGCCCGCCTGCTCGACGTGTCGGCATCGCAACCCAGCCGCTGGCGCAAGGGCCTCGAGGCGCCCGGGCCCGAGACCGCACGGCGGCTGCTCGACCTCGACCACGTGGTGGCGAGAGTGCTGCTGTTGTGGGACCGGTCGCTGGTGGAAGCGTGGCTCACCGGCTCGAACGCCCACCTCGCGGGCCGCCGCCCGATCGACGTGCTGCGCCACCGAGGCGCGCCCGAGGTGCTCGCGGCGCTCGACGCCGAGGCCCAAGGCGCCTTCGGTTAGCGCCCGAGCCGTGCTCACCTACCGGGTCTTCCCGCACGTCGCGGGGGTTCGAGCCACCCAGCCCGGCCATGCCCGCTACTTGCCCGAGCAGGGGGCGGGCCGTTTCGACAACCCCGCCTCGTACCGCGCGCGGTACCTCGCGCTCGACCCCACGACCGCCGTGATCGAGCGGTTCGCAGGCCTGGCGTGGTGGAGCGCCGCCATGTTCCGGGTGCCGGGTCTGGCCGGCGCGATGTATCGGCTCGGCGTGCTCGAAGTCGACGAGGGCATCGACGTGGTCGATCTCGATGACCCGCGACGGCTGGTCGACTTGGGGTCGCGGCCCACCGAGGTGATGAGCGCCGACCGGTCCGTCACCCAGGAGTTGGCTCGTCGCATCCACGAGCGGGGTGCCGACGGGGTGCGCTGGTGGTCGACGTGGCCCGAGCACCGGCCGCTGCTGGCGTTGTGGTCGACCGACGTTCGCGTGGTGCGCGTGCTCGATCTCGGCCTCGACCACGACGCCGTGATCGCGGCGGCCGGCATCCTGGCCAAGCCGGTGCGGATGGTGGGGTAGCGGGCGGGCTTGTCAGGCGCCGAGGAGGTGCCGCGCCGCGGTCGCGATGCCGTCGGCGTCGAGGCCGAGCATCGCCAACAAGGCTGCCGGCTTGCCTTGTTCGACGTACGCATCAGGTGTGCCGAGCATGCGGACGAACGGAGGGTGGGCCGCGCCGGCCGCCACGGCGGCTTCCGTGACGGCGTCGGCGACGGCCGAGCCGACGCCACCTGTGCGCACACCGTTCTCGACCGTGAGCACGGCCCGGTGGCGGACCGCGTCAGCGACGAGGTCGGGATCGAGCGGTTTGACGACTCTGGGGTCCCAGATCGACACGCCGATGCCTTCGGCGCTCAGGCGGTCGGCTGCCTCCTCGCACACTTCCAGCCGGTCACCCACGCCGACCATGCACAGGTCGGCATCGGCGCCATCCGCGAGCGGTCGGGCGAGGCGGGCGTGGAGGCCGCGGCCTACCTCGTGCTCGCCGACCATGCGAGCGTCGGTACCGGGCCAGCGGATCGCCACCGGTCCGTCAGTGAGCTCGAGCGAGTCGTGGAACATCTGCTGGAGCTCTTGGTAGGACGACGGCGCGAAAACGGTGATCCCGGGGACGGCCATGAGCAGGCGGAGGTCGTACAAGCCGTGATGGCTCGGTCCGTTGGGACCGGTGATGCCGGCCCGGTCGATGGCGAAGATGATCGGCTCGCGGTGCAGACCGACGTCGTACAGGATCTGGTCGAGCGCGCGGGTGAGGAACGTGGAGTAGATGGCGACGACTGGCCGCAGGCCGCCGATCGCCATACCGGCCGCAGAGGTGACCGCGTGCTGCTCGGCAATGCCCACGTCGAAGAAGCGATCGGGGTAGCGGGCGGCGAACGGGAGCAGTCCGGTGGATCCCGGCATGGCCGCGGTGATCGCCACGATCTCGGGGCGGGCCTCGGCTTCTTTGAGTACGACCTCGCTGAAGGCCCCGGTGTACTTGGGCGAGGGGTTGTCGACCGGCTGCGGGCCCAACTCGGGATCGAACACCGACGTGTCGTGGAGGCACATCTCCTCGTCGCCTTCGGCAGGCGGGTAGCCCTTGCCCTTGGTGGTGAGCACGTGGACCACGACCGGACCGTCGTAGCTGCCAGCGGCGCGCAGCGCGCGCTCGAGCCCCTCGACGTCGTGGCCGTCGAATGGACCGGAATAGCGCACGCCGAGCGTCTCGAAGAACACGTGCGGCTCGACCAACTCGCGCAGGCCGGCCGCCGCGCCGCTCAGCCCCCAGGCGATCCGGTCGCCGATGAGCGGCAGCTCCTGCACGCGCCGCTTGAAGCGCTCGCGCGACTTCAAGTAGGCGGGGTTGAGCCGCAGGCGCGCGACGCTCTCGGACAGCCGACTCACGGTCGGGGCATAAGAGCGGCCGTTGTCGTTGAGCACGATCACGGCCCGTTTGCCGGAGTGGCCCAGGTTGTTGAGCGCCTCGTAGGCCATGCCGCCGGTCATCGAGCCGTCGCCGATGACGGCGATGACGCGGCGGCCCTCGCCTACTTCGGGCGAGGCCTGGGCGACCGCAAGGCCGTGCGCGTAGCTCAAGCTCGTGGAGGCGTGACTGTTCTCGATCCAGTCGTGGGGCGACTCGGCCCGGTTCGGGTAGCCGGACAGGCCGCCTTGCTGGCGCAGGTCGACGAAGCCGGCGCGACGCCCGGTGAGCAGCTTGTGGACGTAGGCCTGGTGGCCGGTGTCCCACAGCAGGATGTCGCGGGGCGAGTCGAAGACCCGGTGGAGCGCGATCGACAACTCGACCGCGCCGAGGTTGGATCCGAGGTGACCACCGGTGGCGGAGACCGCTCCGACGATGAAGTCGCGGATCTCCGCTGCCAGCTGGTCGAGTTGCTCATACGTCAGCCGGCGCAGGTCCGCCGGGCTGTCGATGGTGTCGAGGAGCATGTGGGGTGAGGCTCCGAGGTTGGGCGGACGTACCAATGCTATCGACGCCGCGCCCAAGTGGCCCGTCGAGCGGAGGCCCGGATATCGCGGCGCATAGAGTCACGGCGTGTCTGAGACCCCTGACCTGACGCCCGCCCGACGCGGCGACCGTCCCGCCGGCGACGCCGCAAGTCCGCGCGTGCGGCGGGCCAAGGCTCGGGCCGCCGGATCAGAGGCGCTGGCCACCATGCGCCGCAACCTCGGCGTGCACCTCGCGGAAGTGATCCGCAGCGATCCCGAGCGTGCCGCCAGCGCCGTGGAGGTGGGGCTGATCGACCGCAAGTGGCTCGAGGACCCGAGCCGCCACCGCGTGTCGACCGCCGGACCGAAGGAAGTGCTGCAACGGTTCCTCGAGCGCTCGGTCGAGCAGCGGCCCTCGATGATCAACCAGCTCGGGCTGACCACGCTGCAGCTCCTGTCATACGACGCTGAACACGGTGGCACCACCGGCACTGAGGAACTGACGGTGATGTTCACCGACCTCGAGGACTTCACCCGTTTCACGTCGTCGCGCGGTGACGAGGCGGCCATCGAGCTGCTCGCCGACCACCACCGCAAGGTGGGCCCGGTGGTTCGCAGCCGCGGCGGCAAGGTGGTGAAGCGCCTCGGCGATGGTCTGCTCCTGTCGTTCTCCGACCCGGCCGCGGCCGCCCTGGCGGGGGTGGAACTGGTCGAGGTCACCGACGGCCCGTTGCGGTTGCGGGCCGGCATGCACGCGGGGGAGGCGGTGGTGACCGCCGACGACCTCGTCGGCCACGTCGTCAACATCGCCGCCCGAGTCACCGAACAGGCGGCTGGGGGCGAAGTGCTGGCCACGGCCGCCGTGCGCGATGCCGCAGCCGACGTTCCTGGCCTGCGGTTCGACCACGCCCGGGCCGTCCGGCTCAAGGGCATCTCCGGGCGAACCGAGATCTGCCGCGTCTCCACCGCACGCCGCTGACCCCGTCGTCACCGGCCGCCCGCTGACCCCGTCGTCACCTCTGCCCTGTCGCCACCCCGCTCGCGCCAAAATCCTCCGATTCGTGCAGAAATGGCGGCTGTTCAGCCACTTCTGCACGAAGAGTTGGTGGCGGTGTGTTGCGGCGCGGTTCTTCGTGCACTCTTGGCGGTCATTCAGCCAGTTCTGCACGAATCGCCGGTTGGGGACTGTCGCGGCGCTCGCGGCGCTCATCCCAGCGGAGAGTGAGTTGCAGCGCGAGGTAGCCGACCAGGAAGCCGGCCGCGAGGGTGACGAGGCCACCGACCGCGTCGAGCCAGTAGTGGTTGGCGGTCACCAGGATGCAAAACAGCGTGGCCATCGGGTAGAGCACGACGAGCGCCTTCACCCAACGACGCTTGATCATGGGTAGCAACACAATGGCGCACCAGGTGGACCAGCCGATGTGCAAGCTCGGCATGGCGGCGTACTGGTTCGAGATCGCCGCCATCGTGCCCGATCCGAACGACCACAGGCCGCCGAACTTCGCCAGCGTGTCGACGAGCCCGTAGTGCACGCAGCTCAGGTGGTACGAGGCGTGGCACGCGCCGTACATCGAGCTGTCCGACAGCAGGCGTGGCGGCATGAGCGTGAATGCCGCGAACCCCACCAGCGCCAAGCCGGTCGTGGCGGCGAACACGTTGCGCCACAACCGGTAGCGCCGCCGTGCGTTGCGGTACAGCAGGACCAGCGCCACGATCGTGATCACGAAGTGCAAGCTGGCGTAGTACACGTTCCAGAACCGGATGATGCCGTGGGTGGGGAGGTCGAGGTACCAGCGCTGGAGGTGCGGTTCGAAGAAGAACCCCAGCGACTTCTCGACCGAGATGACGTCGTGGGCGTGACCGTAGGCGTGGGCCACGGCCGTGGGACTGATCTTGCCGTGGCTTGCCGAGCCGCTGGACCCGAACTGGTTCCGCACGAGCGAATAGATCTCGTAGAACACCCAGACGAAGATCAGCTCCTTCCACCATCGCAGCCGGCTGGTCTTCACCCCGTCGTCGGTCGTGGGTCGGCGCCATGGCCGGCGGGTCCGGGCCGCCTGGGGATCGGCGGTCGCGCGCGACACCACGCCATCAACTGTGCCGCCCGCGTGCACCGCGCCAGACCCCCCGGATCCGCCGGGCCGATGTGGCGCGGCGGAGGGGCCTGCCTTGCGGGCGCCGGCGCTGCTGTCGTCGTCGTCGTGCAGTCGAGTCTCCGCGGTCATGTCCTTGCGGTCGAGGCCTCCGGGCTGGGAGGCGAGGAGTGGCGTTGACCCCCTTTGGCGCCCAGCGCAAACGCGGGGGCGCCGAACAGGCTCACCCCGAGCGTCAGAAGGTAGATCAAGATCCCGAGCGCCACGGACTTGCCGTTCGGAACGCCCAGCGGGTGGAGGAACAGCACGAACAGACCCTCGCGCACGCCGAGTCCGCTGATCGAGATGGGCAGCACTTGCGCGATGAGCACCACCGGGAAGTACGTGAGCATGGCGGTGTAGCCGATGGCTTCCGCCGACAAGGTGCGAGCTGCGCTGTACGCCGCGGTGACCAAGATCAGCTGGTACAGGAACCCCCACGCCACCACGCGCAGCCCCCTCGCCGGGTGCCGCCGGAGGTGGTCGCTGCCGTAGTGGACGGCGCCGGCGAAGCGCCGCCAACCTTCCGACGAGCCGAGCCGCCCACCGATGCGAGGGTGCACCAACAGGTAGGACACGATCGCCAGGAGCGCCAACGTCCCGCAGGCGATGAGCAGGGCGACGGTGCGCGAGTGGTGCTCGCGCAGGAACCCCCGGTTGATCGTGAAACCCGCGAGGGTGAGGACGGGGAGCACCAGCCAGCCCGTGAGCCGTTCGAGGACGACCGACGCGAAGCTCGCCGGCGTGTCGGAGCCGAGGTCGTGGGACAGGCGGCTGACCCGCAAGACGTCGCCGCCGATCGTGGACGGCAGCACGTTGCCGACGAACAGCCCTGCCAGGTAGAGCGACACGAGCCTCGTGAGTGGCGGCACGTGGTCGACCTCGAGCGCTTCGAGCACCGCACGCCACCGCAGGGAGGACACCACCACCGACAAGAAGGTGAGCGCGAGGGCCAGCGCCAGCCAGGCGACGGTCGTTCCGGTGAACGGCGGAAGGATGCGGTCGTGACCGTGGCCGTTCTTGGAGTCGTTGATCTTCCAGACGAGGAAGGCGAGCATCCCGACCGAGACGACGACCCGGGCCACGAGGATCAGCGCCTTCTTCGCGGTCATGGCGGACTCGGTGTCGGCAACGGGAACGGCGACAGGCTACCGGCTCATTTCTCCCACCCCGGCGGATGTCGCCTCGGCCTTTGGCCCGGTCACCCCGTCCTGCTGTGAGCACTTGACCACCTGGTGGGTGGCTGACCGCTCACAGCTCGGTCAGGCTGTCTTGGCGAGGAAGGCCGCGCGGTCGACCACGGCGCGGGTGACCTTGCCGGCGGCGATCAGGCCGCGGTCGTCGTGGGCCGAGACGTTGAAGGTGAGGCGCTTGCCCTCGATACGGTCGAGGGTGGCCTCGATCTCGACCTCTTGGCCGATCGCAGTGGGCATCAGGTGCGACACCTCGACCCGCATGCCGACGCTGGTGGTGCCCGGCGGCAGCGCGTCGCCGATGGCAAGGATCGACGCCTGCTCGCACAAGGCGATGAGTCGAGGCGTGGCCAGCACCGGCACGTCACCGGATCCGTACGCGATAGCGGTGTCGCCCTCTCCCACCTGTACACGAAGTTCGGCGCACCGACCGGTATCCACTGGCACCCGCGTACCATAAGCCGTCCCGGCCGCACGCAGCCAACGAGGAGAAGCCGATGCTGGTCGATGCCGATGTCGTGAGCGAGACGCTGGATGCCGCGCTGCAGACCGGCGGCGAGTTCGCCGAGGTCTTCGTCGAGGACAAGCGCTCGTCGTCGGCCTTGCTCGACGACGGCCGCATCGAGCGGCTCACGTCGGGACGCGACCGCGGGGCCGGCATCCGGGTGGTCGTCGGTGACACCACCGGCTTTGCGCACACGGCCGACTTGACGCCCGAGGGGCTGCGCAGCGCGGCCCGGGCCGCGTCGGCCGCGGCTCGATCGGGCGGCGGCGGCGTCCGCCAGGTGTCGCTCACCGAGGAGCACCACGCGCACCCTTCGCCGGCGTCGATCGTGCCGTCCGACGTCGAGAAGGCCACGAAAGTTGCGCTGCTCCAGCGGGCCGACGAGGTGGCACGCGCCGAGCACTCCTCGATCACGCAGGTCACCTCGCAGTACGCCGACTCGGAGCGTCGGATCCTGGTGGCCAACTCTGACGGTCTCCTCACCGGCGACGAACAGGTCCGAACGTTGTTCTCCGTCAGCACGGTGGCATCCGGCGACACCGGCATGCAGACCGGGCGCGAGTCGATCGGCCACACGATCGGCTTCGAGTTGTTCGACCGCTACGACGTCGACGAGCTCGCCCGACGGGCGGCCAACCGGGCGGTCACCAAGCTGGCGGCGAGCCCCGCTCCCACGGGCGAGATGCCGGTGGTGATCGGCCGGGGCGCCGGTGGGGTCTTGTTCCACGAGGCTTGCGGCCACGGTCTCGAGGCCGACCTCGTGGGCAAAGGTGCGTCGGTGTTCCGCGGTCGGCGTGGTGAGCAGGTGGCGTCGCCGCTGGTCACGCTCGTCGACGACGGCACGATGCCGACCGAGTGGGGTTGCTTCGGCATCGACGACGAAGGCACGCCCGCGGGTCGCAACGTCCTGATCGAAGACGGCGTGCTCACCGACTACATGTGGGACTTCCTCCGAGCCCGCAAGGAAGGTCGGGCTCGGTCGGGCAACGGACGCCGACAGAGCTACCAGCACTTGCCGATGGTCCGCATGACCAACACCTATGTGCTGGCCGGCCAGGAGGATCCCGAAGCGATCATCGCGGGCACCGACCACGGGGTGTACGTGGCACAACTCGGCGGCGGCCAAGTGAACACGGCCACCGGCGACTTCGTGTTCGGCATGACCGAGGCGTACCTGATCGAGGGCGGCAAGATCACCGAGCCGCTGCGTGAGGGCAACCTGATCGGCAACGGGCCCCAAGTGTTGGCCGACATCGATGCGGTGGCCCACGACTTCGAGATGGGCCCGCCCGGCACGTGCGGCAAGGACGGGCAAGGCGTACCGGTCGGCGATGGTTGTCCCACCTTGCGCGTGACCCGGCTGACCATCGGCGGGACCGCAGCGTGAGCGCGGCCACGGCGCCCACCACCAGCGACGACCTGTTGGCCCTGGCCGACCGCGTCGTCGACCAGGCGGTCGACGGCGAGCAGATCGAGGTCGTGGTCGGTCGCGGCCGCACCACCGATGTGCGGGTCTACGAAGGCGAGATCGAACAGCTCCAGTCGGCCGAGTCCCAGGGGTTCGGCATCCGGGTGGTGGCCGACCACCGGCAGGGGTTCGCGTACGCCGGGTCGCTCGACGAGTCGGTGCTGGCCGAGACGCTGGCCGAGGCCCGCGACAACGCCAAGTTCGGTTCGCCCGACGAGCACCTCGGCCTGGCCGAACCCGACGGCGTGCCGGTGCCCGAGCTCGATCTGTACCGTCCCGAGCTGGCCGACACCCCCACCCCGGACAAAGTGGCGTTGGCGATGGAGCTCGAACGAGCTGTGCGCGCGGCCGACCCGCGCATCACGGGTGCCGAGAGCGTCGACTACGGCGACGTGCTCGCCGAGGGTTGCGTGGTCACCAACACCGGGATCCGCACGGCGAGCCGCGAGAGCGGCTGCTACATCGGCGCGTATCCGCTGGCCGCCGAAGGCGACGAGACCCAGACGGGCTTCGGTTTCTCGGTGGGCAGGGTGCTCGGCGACCTCGACGCCGAGGCGGCCGCCCGCGAGGCGGCCCACCGCGCGACCCGGCTGCTCGGGGCCACCAAGCCCCGCGGCGGCCGGATGACCGTGGTGCTCGACCCGTATGTGACCGCCCAACTCATCGGGATCATCGGCGGCACGCTCAACGGCGAGTCGGTCCTCAAGGGGCGGTCGCTGTTCGCCGACCGGCTCGGCGAGGAGGTGGCGGCCTCGCTGGTGACGCTGATCGACGACCCCACCGAGCCGCGCGCGTACAGCGCGTCGGAGACCGATGGCGAAGGGCTCGCGGCGCGGCGCAACGTGCTGATCGACGGCGGTGTGCTGCGGCAGTTCGTGCACAACACGTACACCGGCCGGTGGTCCGGTGCAGGCTCGACGGGCAACGCCGTTCGTGGAGGGTTCCGGGGCGTGCCCGGCGTCGGCTGCCTCGCCGTGGCGTTGCAGCCGGGCACCCGCATGCAGGATGAGTTGCTCGCTGCGGTGGGCGACGGGCTGTTGGTGTCGTCGGTGTCGGGGTTGCACTCGGGGGTGAACCCGGTGAGCGGTGACTTCTCGACCGGCGCGCAAGGCCTGCGCATCAGCGGCGGCGCGGTCGGCGAGCCCTTGCGAGAGTTCACGATCGCGTCGACGCTCCAAAAGATGCTGCAAGACGTGGTCGAGGTGGGCGGTGACGTCGAGTGGCTGCCGATGAGCGCCACCGGGGTGAGCCTGGTCATCCGCGACGTGTCGGTGTCGGGGAGCTGATCGCCGGCCCCGGCGACCGATGCCCGCTCATGAGGGCGGGCCCACGAACACCACGGTCAACTCGCCGTCCGCCAGCGACGACGCCAGCGAAGGCACTTCGTCGGCGCGGACCGCGACCGTGATCGACTCGGCGTGCGCGTCGATCACTTCGAGGCGGTGCCCCACCACCCGGGCCTCACCCGCCGCTGTCGTGTCCACCACGTCGACACGGTCGCCCACTCGCAAGGTGGGCGCGGTGTCGGGGAGCGGCACGGCCACGCCGCTGAATCCCGGCGCCAACAGCGCAGCGGGCCCAGCGCCGGTCCGGCCCGAAACCCGATCGGTCACCAGGACCTCGCCCCGGTGGAGCGTGACTCGAGCGGCACGGTGCCGCGGGAGTCGGGTGACCGCGCCGGCGGGCACGATCGACGTGTCGACGTCGGCGTAGCGGACATGGCCGTCGAGCGACGCGCCCGGCGTGAGGTTGGCCGTGGCCACCACGACGCGACGCGTGGCGGCGGGAGCCGGGGAGGAGCGACCGGAGCCGCCGCGGGCGACGAAGCCGGCAGTGGCCGAACACAGGACCACGGTCAGCCAGGTGGCGACGGCCCGGCGGTGCAAGCGGAGGCGGAGGCGGGCGACGATCAGCGACAGAGGCGGCACGGAAGCTCCTCGGGACAGGCCGGTTGGCCAAGATGCGGAGGAGGGCCGTGCGTCGACCCACGAACGAGGGGAGGTTAGGCGATCGCCGCGCTGCGGCTCAGGAACTGGAGCTGGAAGTCGTGGCTGAGGGGCTCTTGTCGCCCGAGCCCTTCGATCCCCCGGATCCGGCGGAGCCGTTGGTACCGCCCGATCCGCCGGAGCTACTGGTCGACTCGCTCGACGACGTCGTGGACGAGCCGTCGGACGACGATGAGCCGGAGCCCGATCGGCTCTTGGTTCCCGAGCGGCTGTCGGTCTTGTAGAAGCCGCTGCCTTTGAATGTGATGCCGACGTTGCCGAAGACCTTTCGCAGCGTGCCGCCGCAGTTGGGGCATTCGGTGAGCGAGTCGTCGGTGAACGACTGGAAGACCTCGAGGGTCTGGTCGCACTTCTTGCAGCGGTACTCGTAGGTGGGCATCGGACCTCGCCGGCTGGCACTCGGCAACGTTGAGTGCCAATGCTACCGGACCGTCCCGCCGCGGCCTCCAATCCGTGGCGCGAGCGGCGAGACAGTGCTCGACGGTCCGGACCTGCGCTGCGGGGTGGCCCGGTCGTAGGATGCGCGGCGATGGATGCGACGCACGGGGCGGTGCGCAAGGCGGTGGTGCCAGCTGCTGGTCTGGGCACCAGGTTCCTGCCGGCCACCAAGGCCCAGCCAAAGGAAATGCTGCCGATCGTCGACAAGCCGGCGATCCAATACGTGGTCGAGGAAGCGGTGCAGGCCGGCCTCACCGACATCTTGGTGGTCACCGGGCGCAACAAGCGCTCGATCGAGGACCACTTCGATCGCCAGGGCGAGCTGGAGTTCGCGCTGGACCGGGCCGGCAAGCACGACATGTTGGCCGAGGTCCAGGGGCTGGCCGACCTGGCCGACATCCACTACGTGCGCCAGGGTGAACCGCTCGGTCTGGGCCACGCGGTGGGCGTCGCGGCAAAGCACGTGGGCGACCAACCGTTCGCCGTGCTGCTCGGCGACGACATCATGGTCGACGAGGCCCGTCTGCTGCGGCGCATGATCGAGGTGTACGAAGCGCGCGGCGGCACCGTGCTGGCGCTCAAGCAGGTGCCGATCGAGTCGATCTCCTCCTACGGCTGCGCCGCAGTCGAAACCACCGATGAGCCCGACATCGTGCGCCTCACGGGCATCGAGGAGAAGCCCAAGCCTGCCGACGCGCCGTCGAACTACGCGGTGATGGGCCGCTACATCTTCTCGCCGCGGATCTTCGACGCCATCGACAAGATCGAGCCCGGTGTCGGCGGTGAGATCCAGCTGACCGACGCGATCAGCTTCCTCATGGACACCGAACCCGTGTACGGCGTGTGCTTCACCGACGGCCGCTATGACGTCGGCGACAAGCTCGACTACCTCCGGGCCACGGTGGAGTTGGCCCTCGAGCGCGACGACTTGGGAGCTGAGTTCGCGACTTTCCTCGCTGATCTGGTCCGCGACCGCGGCCTCTGAGGTGGCGCTGCTCCCGCTCGACGCTGCTGTCCAGCACGTCCTGAGCCGGGTCGGTCCGCTCCCGCCGGAGCAGTACCCGCTCGGCGAGGCGCTCGGCCTCGTCGTGGCCGAGACCGTCACCAGCGAGGTTGCGGTCCCCCCGTTCGACAACTCGGCGATGGACGGGTTCGCACTGCGCTCGGCCGATGTCGCCGGCGCCTCCCAGGACACGCCCGCGAGGCTGCGCATCATCGAGACCGTCGCCGCCGGGGCGGTCGCCACGGAGGCGGTGGGTCCCGGCTGCGCCATCCGGATCATGACGGGTGCACCGCTGCCCGCGGGTGCGGACGCGGTGGTCATCGTGGAACGAACCACGGTCGACGGCGATCTCGTCACCGTGACCGAAGCCGTGACCGGCGGCGCGAACGTGCGGCGGGCGGGGTCCGACCTCTTGCCCGGTGCGCCGGTCGTGGCCGCGGGCGTGCAACTCGGCCCGGCGAACCTCTCGCTCCTTGCAACCGCCGGAGTTGCCGAGGTCATGGTGACGCCGCGCCCGCGGGTCGGGGTGTTGTCGACCGGCGACGAGTTGGTCGCTCCTGGTGCGCCGCTGGGGCCGGGGCAGATCCACGACAGCAACCGGCTCGGCCTTCTCGCGCTCATCCGCGCCGGGGGGTTCGAACCCGTCGACCTCGGTTGGGCGCCCGACGACCCAGTGGCCATCGAGGCGCTGCTCCGTCGCGGTGCCGCCACGTGCGACGCAGTGGTGAGCAGTGGTGGGGTGAGCATGGGCGATTTCGACGAGGTCAAGGCCGTGCTCGACCGCATCGGTCAGATGCGGTGGATGCAGATCGCCATCCGGCCGGCCAAGCCCTTCGCGTTCGGGGTGGTGGACCACACGCCGGTGTTCGGACTCCCGGGCAACCCTGTGTCATCCCTTGTCTCGTTCGAGCTGTTGGCCCGTCCGGCCCTACGGGCTGTCGCCGGCCACCCCGCCGAGGCGCTCCGGCGTCCCGAGCTCGCCGCCGTCGCGGAGGAGGCGTTCGCCCGGCGCGCCGACGGCAAGACCCACTTCGTGCGGGCCACCGGTCAGTGGGCGTCGGACGGGCGTTTCCACGTGCGGTCGGCGGGCGGGCAGGGGTCGCACCAACTCACGGCCATGGCGGCCGCCAACGCGCTGGTGGTGCTACCCGACGGGCCCGGCGTCGACGCGGGGTGCGAAGTGGCCTGCCTCGTGCTCGGCACCTGACGTTACGGTGGGCGACGTGACACGACAGCTGGTCGACGGGTACGGGCGCACCCACCGCGACCTGCGGATCTCGGTCACCGACCGATGCAACTTCCGCTGCGCCTACTGCATGCCCGCCGAAGGCATGACCTGGCTACCCCGATCGGAAGTCCTCACGTTCGAGGAGATCGAGCGGCTCGCGACGCTGTTCGTCGACCGCTGGGGGGTCGACTCGATCCGGCTCACCGGTGGGGAGCCCACCGTCCGTGCCCACCTCCCAGTGCTGGTCGCCAAGCTGGCCGCGCTCCCGGTCGACCTGGCGCTGACCACGAACGGCTCGGCGCTGCCCACGATGGCCCACGATCTGCGGGTGGCCGGCCTGGGCCGCCTGAACGTGTCGTGCGACTCGTTGCGATCCGACCGCTTCGAGGCGCTCACCGGGCGCGACGAGCTCGCCAAGGTGCTCGCCGGGATCGATGCCGCCGTCGACGAGGGATTCTCGCCGGTCAAGGTCAACGTCGTGGTCATGCGAGGCGTGAACGATGACGAGGTGGTCGACTTCGCCCGCTTCGGGCGCGACCGGGGCGTGGTCGTGCGCTTCATCGAATTCATGCCGCTCGACGCCCAAGGCAAGTGGCGGCCCGACCAGGTGGTGCCCTCGGGGGAGATCCTCGCCGCCATCGAGTCCGCGTTCCCGCTCGAGTCGGTGGGCCGCGGTGGTTCGGTGGGCCGGGGTGGTTCGGTGGGCCGCGGTGGTTCGGTGGGCCGCGGCCATGAGCCCGCCGAACGATGGCGGTATGCCGATGGCGCCGGTGAGGTCGGGGTGATCGCCAGCGTCACCCGACCGTTCTGCGAGCAGTGCGACCGGGTCCGCCTCACCGCCGACGGGAAGCTCCGCAACTGCCTGTTCGCCTTGGAGGAAACCGACTTGCGTGGGCCGCTTCGAGCCGGCGCCGGCGACGGCGAGCTCGCCGCGCTGGTGGAGGGCAACGTCGCCGCCAAGTGGTCAGGTCACGCCATCGGCCAGGTCCAGTTCATCCGCCCGCGTCGCTCCATGAGCCAGATCGGCGGCTGACCAGCCCGCGGGCCACCCGCCCGTCCCGCGCGTATTCCTGCGATTCGTGCAGAAGCGGCGGGCTGGCTCAGCCGGTCGATGCTATTTCGCCACTTGTGCACGAATCGGAAGATCCGGATCGTCCGGGCCGCCCGGGCCGCCCGGGTCGTCGGGGTCGTCCGGGTCGGCGAGGGTGGCATCGGCGGTCGGGATCGCCTCACCCGTCTGGACGCGCCACAGGGCGGCGTAGAGACCGCCGCGAGCGACGAGCTCGTCGTGGGTACCTGCCTCGATCACGCGTCCGGCCTCCATCACGTGGATGCGGTGGGCGTGGCGCACGGTCGACAGGCGGTGGGCGATCACGATGGTGGTCCGGCCGGCCGACACCTTGGCGAGCGACCGCTGGATGGCGGCCTCGGTCTCGTTGTCGACCGCCGACGTCGCCTCGTCGAGCATCAAGATCGCGGGGTCGCGGAGGATCGCCCGCGCGATGGTGAGGCGCTGACGCTGCCCACCGGACAGCTTCTGGCCGCGCTCGCCGACCATCGTGTCGTAGCCGTCCGGCAGCGACTCGATGAACGTATCCGCCTCGGCGAGGCGGGCGGCCTGTCGGATCTCGGCGTCGGTCGCGTCGGGACGACCGTACGTGAGGTTCTCCCGGATGGTGCCGTAGAAGAGGAACACGTCCTGTGCCACGAACCCGGTGGCCCCCCGCAAAGAGCGGAACGTGAGCCGGTCGATGGCCTCGCCGTCGACCGTGATGCGACCCGACGTCGGCTCGTAGAGCCGCAAGAGCAGCTTGACCACGGTCGACTTGCCCGACCCGGTCGCGCCGACGATCGCGTGGGTCTCGCCGGCACCGGCGTCGAGGTCGAACCCCTGCAGCACGTCGCCGCTCGCCGGTGAATACGCGAACGACACGTTCTCGAATCGCACGGCGCCCCGCACGGGAGCCGGCAGGTCATGGGCGCCGGGGAGGATGCGCGGCTCCGCCTGCAACAACCCGAAGATCCGCCGGCACGACGCCATGGCCCGCTGGTACAGGTCGAACGTCTCGCCCAAGTCGGTGAGTGGCCACAGCAGCCGCTGGGTCATGTACACGAGCATCGAGAACAGGCCGACGGCCAGGTCGCCTCGGAGCGCCGCACGGCCACCGATCACCAACGTCATCGTGAAGCCGGCGAGCACCGCGGTGCGGATGAGCGGGCGGAACGCGGTGGAGTACGTGATCGCGTCGGCGTTGGCCAGGCGGTAGTCGTCGCTGTCGGCGCGCACCCGGGCCACTTCCCGGACTTCGGCGTTGAACGCCTTGATGGTGGCGATGCCGCCGATCCCGTTGGTGAGGGCGTCGCTGATCGCGCCGGCCGCCCGGCGAACCCTGGCGTATCGCGGCTCGAGCCGCTTCTGGTACCAGAGCGATCCGGCGACGATCACCGGGATCGGCACGAACGCCAACAGCGCGAGCAGCGGCGACACCACCAGGAACGTGACGCCCAGGAACACGACGTTGGCCGCCGTGATCACGAGCTTGTGCGGGCCCATGTCGAGGAAGCGCTCGAGCTGGTTGACGTCGTCGTTCAGCACGGTCATCAGCCCACCCGACGTACGGTCCTCGAAGTAGGCCATCTCGAGCGTCTGCACGTGGCGGTAGGTGTCCATGCGCGCGTCGTGCTCGATCGACTGGGCGAGGTTCCGCCAGTTGGTGACCGCGAGGTACTCGGTGAGGGACTCGAGCAGCCAGATCGCCACGGTGACCACGACGAGCACCGTGAGTTGGGTGAAGCGGTCGTCCGAGCCGATCACGCGGCCCACGAACGAGCGGCCGTTCTGCTTGACCACCAGATCGACCGCGGCACCGATCAACAGCTCGGGCGCGATGTCGAACACCTTGTTGCACACCGACATCACGAAGGCGAACACCGCTTGCGGGCGGTGTCCCCGTGCGTAGCGCCAGAGGTCGCGCAGCGGAGGGGTGGTCGACAGGGGGATCGCAGACGCCGCGGTCGTGGGGACGGTGGTCCGGTCCTGCCCGTCGACGGGCGGTTCCGTGTCGGGTTGCACGACCCGACGATACGAGGGCGACCGGCGGACCCCCCAACCGTTTCGCCCCCACCATTCCCGCTGTGCGCGCTCAGCCACCTCCTGGGTGGTCAAGTGCTCACAGCAGCGGTGGGAGGGGTCCCCACGATTCCTGCTGTGCGCGCTCAGCCACCTCCTGGGTGGTCAAGTGCTCACAGCAGCGGTGGGAGGGGTCCCCACCATTCCTGCTGTGCGCGCTCAGCCACCTCCTGGGTGGCCAAGTGCTCACAGCAGGGTGAGGGAGGGGTGGTGGAGGGCGTCGGCGGGGTGGACGACGACGTCGAGTCCGGCGTGGTGCTCGAGCCAGGCACGGTTGCGGCGCTGGAGGTCGTCGGCGTCGTCGTAGCGGTTCAAGATGACGAGGACCGGGAGCGGCGTGAGCGCGTCGACACTCAGGCGGGTGAGGTTGATCGTGCCGAGCGTCGCGTCGGCGACCAGCAGGACCAGGTCCGGCGCGAGGCGCTGCGCGAGGTCGACGCCGTCGCCGTCGTGCGCGATGGGCGAGCGGACGCCACCCGCGGCTTCGACGACCACCAGGTCGCACCCCTGCGGCCAAGTCGTCTCGGCGACGAGGTCGGCCAGCCGGACGGGTGGACGATCGAGCGCGTCGGCGGCCATCGGTGGCGCCATGGCCACCGGGTACCAGCGGTGCGACGGGCACACCGTGGTGGGCGCTTCGCCGGACGCGGCGCCGAGCAGGTCGGCGTCGGTCGCGGCCAGCGGCTCGCCGTCCGCGCCCGCGTCATATGACTGCGCGGGCTTGCGGGCGGCCACGCGCCGACCTGATCCCCGGGCCGCCCGTGCCACCTCGCACGCGACCCACGTCTTGCCGACCTCGGTGCCCGTTCCTGCGACGAACAGGACCGTCACGGCCGCAGCCCCACTGCGGACAGGCCCTCGAGGAGGCGATCGATCATGGCATCGTCGTGCGCAGCAGACAGGGCCACCCGCAGCCGCGAGCTGCCCGGCGCGACGGTCGGTGGGCGGATGGCCGGGACGAGCAGCCCGCGAGCGAGCAGCGCGTCGGCGGCCGCCACCGCTTCGGCCTCCTCACCGACGACGAAGGGGACAATCGGCGACGGGTGACCAGGCGCCACCCGCTGTACCACGGCACGTAGCCGGCCGACGAGCGAGCCGCCCTCCTCGCTGCGGAGCACCCGCAGGGCTGCCAGCGCGGCCGCCATGTCGGCCGGCGATGGCGCGGTCGTGAAGATGTACGAGCGCGCCCGATTCACCAACAAGTCAACGAACGGCTGGCTGGCGGCGACGAACCCGCCGAGCGCGCCGAGCGACTTCGACAAGGTGCCGACGCGGATCGTCTCGGGCGAGCTCTCGACGTCGGGTCCGAGTACGGCGTGGGCCTCGTCGAGCACCAGCAGCGCGCCGTGCCGAGCGCACAACGCCTGCAGCTCCGCGACCGGCGCGACGTCGCCGTCCATCGAGAACACCGTGTCGGTGACCACGACCCGACGCCCCGCGGCCGTGGCCAGCAACTCCGTGACGTGGTCGAGGTCGCCGTGTCGGAACCGCCGGATCCTCGAGCGGCTCAGGCGGCAGCCGTCGATGATCGACGCGTGGTTGAGCTCGTCGCTGAGGATCGTGACGTCGTTGCCGCCGACGGTTGCGAGCACACCGAGGTTGGCGGCATAACCGGTCGAGAACACCACGGCGGCCTCGCACCCGCGCCACTCGGCGAGGTCGGCTTCGAGCTCCTCGTGCGCCGGGCGGCTCCCGACGATCAGCCGCGATGCAGTTGAGCCGGCGCCCCAGCGGCTCGCCGCCGCAACCGCCGCGTCGATCACGGCGGGGTGTGCGGACAGGCCGAGGTAGTCGTTCGACGCGAACGACACCACCTCGCGCCCGCCGAGCACGCCAGTCGGGCCGAGCGCGTCGAAGCTTCGCGTGTGGCGCCACTGCCCGGCTGCGCGGATGGCGGCGAGCTGGTCGTCGACCCACTGGTGCCACGGCATGGCCTGTCACCCTTGCCGGTGGCGCTCGCTCGGAGCCAAACGGCCCGTTTGGTGTGCCGCGGCCCTGGCAGGTGAGACTCAGCGGATGCCGATCGCACGCCACGACTGGACGCTCGACGAGGCCGAGGAGTTGCTCGGCCGGCCATTCCATGACCTGCTGTTCGACGCGCAATCCGTGCACCGCGAGCGCTTCGACGCGCACGTGGTCGAGGCAGCGATGTTGCTGTCGATCAAGACGGGCGCATGCCCCGAAGACTGCGCGTACTGCCCGCAGTCGGCCAGGTGGAACACCGAGTTGCAGCCTGAGCCGTTGTTGCCGCTCGACGAGATCGTCCGAGCCGCCGAAGCGGCCCGTGCCGCCGGCGCGACCCGCTTCTGCATGGGTGCGGCATGGCGTGCACCGAAGGACCGCCAGGTCGAGGAAGTGGCCAAAGCGGTGTCGGCCGTCGGCGCGCTCGGTCTCGAGACCTGCGTCACCCTCGGCATGGTGACCGACACCCAGGCCCAACGCCTCGCCGATGCCGGTCTCGACTTCTACAACCACAACCTCGACACGTCGCCCGAGTTCTACGGCGAGATCATCACCACGCGCACGTACCAAGACCGTCTCGAGACCCTCGCCAACGTCCGCGACGCGGGGGTGAAGCTGTGCTGTGGCGGGATCGTCGGCCTCGGCGAGAGCCGGCGCGACCGTGCCGGTCTGCTGGCCCAGCTCGCGCGCCTCGACCCGCACCCCGAGAGCGTGCCGATCAACCTCTTGGTGCAGGTGCCGGGCACGCCGCTGTTCGGCACGGACCGTCTCGACCCGCTCGAGCTCGTCCGCACGATCGCGGCTGCCCGCATCATGATGCCGGCGTCGGTCGTGCGGCTTTCCGCCGGACGCGCCGAGATGACCGACGAGCTCCAAGCGCTGTGCCTTCACGCAGGCGCCAGCAGCATCTTCCTCGGCGACAAGCTGCTGACCACCGACAACGCCGGGGAGGACCACGACCGCGATCTCCTCGGCCGCCTCGACGCCACGGTCGCCGCGGCTCCCCTTCTCACCGAGTCCCGCTAGTCACCGAAGACCCCCCGTTCCGCGCGGGAGATCCCACCGCGGCGGTTGCTTCCCACGCGCGGAAGGGATCAGGAGGGTGAGACGCGGGCGATGACGTCGACCATGGCGGCGGCGATGCGGGCGACGTCGTCGTCGGTGGCCACATAGGGCGGCATCGTGTACACGAGCCGGCCGAACGGGCGCAGCCACACGCCGTGTTCGAGGAAGACGTCCTGCATCGCGGCCATCGGCAACGGGGCTGCGCACTCGATCACGCCGATGGCACCGAGCACCCGGACATCGGCCACGGCAGGATGCGCGGCGACCGGCGCGAGCCCGAGCCGGAGGCCGGCGTCGATGGTGGCGACACGATCGGCCCAGGGCTGGCCGAGCAGCAGCCGGATCGAGGCGAGGGAGACCGCACACCCCAACGGGTTGGCCATGAACGTCGGCCCGTGCATGAGCGCGCCGCTCGCAGCGCGGCTCACCCCGTCGGCCACCGCGGGCGTGCACAGCGTGGCCGCCATGGAGAGATAGCCGCCGGTCATTGCCTTCCCCAGGCACAAGATGTCGGGAGCCACGGCCGCGTGGTCGCAACCGAAGAGGCGCCCGGACCGTCCGAAGCCGGTGGCGATCTCGTCGGCGATGAGCAGCGTGTCGTGCTCGTCGCACAGCCGCCGAACGGCCGCGAGGTAGTCGGGGGAGTAGAAGCGCATCCCACCTGCGCCTTGCACGACCGGCTCGAGGATCACGGCAGCGACCTCGTCTCGGTGCGCGGCGAGCAGGTCCGACAGCTCGGCCACATGTGATTCGTCGAAAGGCTCGCCGAACGCCGGCTCCGGCGCCGGTGCGAACAGATGCGATTGAAGGCTGCCGGCGAAGAGGTGGTGCATCCCCGTGACCGGGTCGCAGATCGCCATCGCCCCGAACGTGTCGCCGTGGTAGCCGGATCGCACCGTCAGCAGGCGGCGCCGCTTCGGATGCCCGCGGCCGGACCAGAACTGGAGCGCCATCTTGATGGCGACCTCCACGGCAACCGACCCCGAGTCGCAGAAGAACACGTGCCGGAGGTCGCCGGGGGTGATCGACACCAGGAGCTCGGCCAGCTCGACGGCTGGTCGATGGGTGAGACCGCCGAACATCACGTGGGCCATGTCGTCGAGTTGCGCCCGCACCGCCCGGTCGAGCACGGGGTGCCGGTAGCCGTGGATCGCCGCCCACCACGACGACATCCCGTCGATCACCTCGCGCCCGTCGGCGAGCTGGAGCCGGGTGCCCTCGGCAGCGACGACCGCCAGAGGTGGCAGCGCAGCGGGCATCGGCGCGTACGGATGCCAGACCGTGGCGAGGTCGCGACGCACGAGCTCGTCGGCGGCGACCTCGTTCGCCGCACCACCGGTGCCCGACGCGCTCACCATCTTGATGTCGCGAGCACGGAGTCCTGCGCCTCGCAGAGGAACATGGGCGTGCAGTCTGGTCGCTGCGACGCGGCCCTCGTTCCGGCTCGCCGCTGCGGGCCGCCACGTCGCCACCGCGGGTCGCTGCGAGGAAGGGCCGCCGTCGCTCGCGATCGGCCCTCGGGTGCCGCGCCGCGTAAGGTCGACCACGTCCCGCCCCGAGGCTGGGAGATCGCCGTTGGCCACGCACCCCACACCGAGTCGCCGCACGCGCTGGATGGTCTCGCTGCGGGTGCGGGCGTGGGGTCTGGCCGCAGCCGTGGTGCTGGCGTTGCTGATCTGGCTCGGGTCCGAGCGGTTCCACGTCTTCGACTCGGCCCTCATCGGTTACGCCGTGGCGGTGGTGGCACTCACGTTCGCGGTCGTGGCCCGCTACGCGCGCTGGCTGCGGATGCCGTCGACCCGTCGCTACTGGCGGCGGGGTTGGCAGCTTGCCGCGTCGCCCCGCGCGTTCCGCTCGCTGCCGGCGCTGCTGCCCCGGGCGGTCGGGGGTCAGCTCCTGGGCCAAGGGTTCATCCGGCGCCGTGGCGTGATGCGATGGGTCGCGCATCAATGCCTCTTCTGGGGCGTGGTCACGGCCACGCTGATCACGTTCCCGCTCGTGTTCGGATGGCTCAGCTTCCGTCTCGCACCCCACAGTTTCGACCACTACCGCATCTACGTGTTCGGCTTCGGCACCGTGAACTTGCCGACCAGCGGGTTCCTGGCCTGGTCGGCGTTCCACGCCCTCGACTACTCGGCGGTGCTCGTGATCGTCGGCGCCAGCATCTTCTTGTGGCGCCGCTTCCGTGACCGCGGGGTCATGTCGACCCAGACGCTGGGCTACGACATGGTGCCGCTGCTGATGCTCATGGTCATCTCGGCGACCGGCGTCTTGTTGACGCTCGACGAGATGTTCTTCCACGGCTCGAACTACGACTTTCTGGCGATCGTGCACATGGCCTCGGTCGTGTTCGCGCTGGTGTTCATCCCGTTCGGGAAGTTCTTCCACGTGCTGCAACGGCCCGCGTCGGTCGGCATCCAGCTCTACACGGAGGTGAGCGCAAAGGCCGGGCGCCAACCCTGCGCGGAGTGCGGTGAACCTCTGGCGCCCCCGGTCTTCTTGTCGGACCTGCAAGCCACGCTTGACGAGCTCGGCCAGGACTACCGGCTCGCCGACGAGGGGCTGCCGAGCCACCTCACCGAGCTGTGCCCTCGGTGCCGGCGTCGGGCGCGGGGCCGGGCGTTCTTCGACGTGAGCGGAAAGAGCTTCGCCCGGTGAGCCCCCGTCGCCCCTCCGCACCCCGCGGCTACCGGATGCCCACCCCGCCGGGCGTCGGTGACCTCCACGGGGCGGGCAAGGAGCCGGCCGGCGACTGGGAGACCGACCGTCCCGACCGGCTGGTGCCCACGCACTGCGCGTTCTGCGGGGTGCAGTGCGGCATGCACCTGCGCGTGTCGGGCGACCGGGTGGTGGGTGTCGAGCCCCGGATGGACACGCACAACAAGGGCAAGCTCTGCCCCAAGGGCGTCAGCGCCTACCAGCAGATCAGCCATCCCGAACGGCTGCGCCACCCGTTGGTGCGCGGCGCCGACGGCGAGCTGCACCGGGCCACCTGGGACGAAGCGCTCGACTTCACGGTCAGCCGGATCCAGGCCATCCAGGCCGAGCACGGCAAGGACGCCATGGGGATGTACGGCGGCGCCTCGATCACCACCGAGAAGTCGTACGTGATCGGGAAGTTCGCCCGGCTCGGAATGGGCACCAGGTACACGGATTACAACGGCCGCATGTGCATGGTGTCGGCGGGCGTGGCCAACTACGCCTCGTTCGACATCGACCGCACCGCCAATCCGCTCACGGACTGCGCCGAGTCCGATCTCGTGTTCGTGCTCGGCGCCAACATCGGCGAGACCTTCCCGATCTTCATCCGCTGGATGTGGGAGGTCATCGACCGGGGCGGCACGTTGATCGTGGCCGACCCCCGCGAGACCCAACTCGCCCGGGTGGCCCAGTTGCACCTCCCGGTCCGACCCGGCACGGACGCGGCGTTGCTGAACGCGATGCTCCACGTGCTGGTCGCTGACGACCTGGTCGACCGCGAGTTCGTGGCGACCCACACGCTCGGCTTCGATGACGCGGTCGACGCGGTGCGGGACTGGACCCCGGAGCGTGCGGAACAGGTGTGCGGGGTGCCCGCTGACGACATCCGCAAGGCCGCCCGCCTGTACGGGCGAGCCGGCAACGCCATGATCCACCACGCCCGCGGCCTCGAGCACCACATCATGGGGTCTCGCAACGCCATGGCGGCCATCAACTTGTGCCTGGCCACCGGCAACCTCGGGCGGCCCGGCGCCGGCTACGGCACGATCACCGGTCAGGGCAACGGCCAGGGTGGCCGCGAGCACGGCCAGAAGTGCGACCAGCTCCCCGGCCAGCGGCACTATCACGATCCCGGTGCCATCGAGCACACTGCTCGCGTGTGGGGCGTCGACCCCACCGAGATGCCCGAGGCGGGCGTACCGATCTTCGCGATGAGCGAGAAGATGGAAGCCGGCGAGATCCGGGGTCTGGTCAACCTCTGCTCGAACCCGATCGTGTCGTGGCCCGACGAAGCCCGCACCCGCCGGATCCTGACCGGCCTCGACTTGTACGTCGTGATCGACATCTTCTTGTCGGAGTCCGCGCTGTTGGCCGACGTCGTGTTGCCGGGGTCGGCCTGGGCTGAGAGCGAAGGCACGATTGCCAACTCCGACGCGTTGGTGTGCAAGATCAACAAGGCCGTCGACCCACCAGGCGAGGCACGCGACGACATCTGGATCCTGTGCGAGCTGGCCCGGCGGCTGGGCCGTGGGCAGTACTTCCCGTACCAAGGCGCGCGCGACGTGTTCGACGAGATCCGGGTCGCGTCAGCCGGGGGCCGGGCCGACTACGCCGGCATCACGTACGAGCGACTCGAGCAGGAAGGGCCGATCGCCTGGCCGTGCCCCACCGAGGACCACCCCGGCACGCCCCGCCTGTTCACCGACGGCCGCTACTCGCACTACGACGACGGCAGAGCGCGGTTCAACGCGGTGCCCGACGTGGAGCTGGCCGAGGCGCCCGACGACGAGTTCCCGATGCGGCTCACCACTGGTCGCAACGTGGCCCAGTACCTGTCGGGCAACCAGACGCGCCGGCTCGGGTACCTCACCGACCAGACGCCTCGGCCGTGGGTCGAAGTGCACCCTGAGACGGCCGCCGCGCTCGGCATCGTGCACGACGCGCCGGTGCGGGTCACCACCCGACGGGGCTCGATCGTGGTGCCCGCGCTCGTCACCCGCACGATCCGGCCCGACACCGTGTTCGTGCCGTACCACTGGACGGTGCCGGTGGAGGCGAACCAGCTCACGATCCCGCGGTTCGATCCCAAGAGCTGGATCCCCAACTACAAGAGCTGTGCCGTGCGGATCGAGGCCACCGACGAGCCCCTGTCGCCCGTCACCCCGCCGCCGGTGATCGCCGAAGGGAGCGAACCATGACGATGGAACGGTCGATCTTCGTCGACCCGTCGCGGTGCATCGGGTGCGGCGGGTGTGTCGCAGCCTGCCGCGAGTGCGACAGCCACCGTGGCAAGTCGCTGATGAACTTGGACTTCCTCGACCGCGGCGAATCCACCGCCTCGCTGCCGACCGTGTGCATGCACTGTTCGGACCCGGTGGCTCCGTGCGCGCAGGTCTGCCCCGTCGACGCGATCCTCGTGAGTGACGAGGGCGTGGTGCACACGCCCGACGTGTCGCGGTGCATCGGTTGCACGAACTGCGTGCACGCCTGCCCGTGGGGCGTGCCGAAGTTCGACGTCGAGGAGCAGCTCGCGTACAAGTGCAACCTCTGTTACGACCGCACGTCGGTGGGCCTCGGACCGATGTGCGCCACGGTGTGCCCGTCCGATGCCCTGTACTACGGCACCGAGGCGGAAGTGCGGGCTGCCCGCCCCGGTCGCACCGTCACCGACGTCTTCCAGTTCGGCAACCAGCAGGTGCAGACCGGGAACTGGTTCGTCGTCGACGAGCCCATCGCGCTGATCCCGTTGCCGGCGGTGGCGCCGTGAGCGTGCAGGGCCCTCCTGGCTCGGCCGGGCCGGGTGGTCGGTCCGACCCGCCGACGGCCGACACGCCGGTGTCGGTCCGCACGCCGCAGTCCGAGCTCGTGGCCGAGCGCATCGAACGGCTGACCACTGACGCGCTCGTCACGCGGCGCGACTACCTCAAGATCCTGGCCGTGCTGTCGGGCGGGCTGGCCGGCGGCAGCCTCGCCGTCGCGGCGGGGGTGTTCGAGCGTCGAACGCAAGGCGCCACCAAGGAAGTGGTCATCACCGATCACGCGTCGCAAGTGCCGGTCGGTGGCCAGGTCCGCTTTGGCTATCCCACCGGCAAGGACCCCGCGATGCTGTTGCACCTCGATGCCGACACGTGGGTGGCGTACTCCGCGGTGTGCACCCACCTGTCGTGTGAAGTCCTCTGGAAGCCGTTGCGCCACGAGCTGTTCTGTCCCTGCCACGACGGACACTTCAACCCCGTCACCGGGGACCCGACCAAAGGTCCACCCGATCGGCCGCTGCCCGCCATCCGTCTCGAACGCCGCGGCGACGCGATCGTGGCGATCGGTGAAGGCGCGATCCGAGGCACGGGGAAGGGCTGACGTGCCGACCCACCGGATCATCCCGCCGATCGAGGAGCCACCGCCGCCGCCGCTGCCGGTCCGCACGTTGCCGGGTCGCCCGGCGCTCGACCGGGAAGAGGGCGTCAAGACCGGTCTCGTGACCCGCATCGTGCTCACCGCGTCGGTGGTGTTCGGCCAGTTGTGGGCGCTGGTGGTTGGGCTCGACCGCTACTTGCTCGGTTACACGGGACAGGCCTGGGCGTTGTTCGCGTTCTCGGCCGCGTCGTTCGTCGTGGTGCTGGCGCTGGTCTTCGTGCACCCGGCACCACGCCAGGAGGGCAGCGGGCCTCACGCCACCACCCAGACCAGCGGGTTGTACGAGCCGACGGCCAACCGGCGCCCAGGGCCGGGCTGACCGGCCGTCGGGCCCCGCGGAGCGATGACTTCAGAGCAAACGCCGCCGGGCCGGTCGCCGAGCCCCCGCCGAGTCGGGCCCATCGGCGGCGACATGGCGTCGGTGGTCGCCGGGCTTGCCCAGCGGGCCCGGCTGCCCGCCCTGCAGCAGCGCCACTCGTCGACGGCGGTGCTCGGCCTGTTCTCGTTCGTCAACGGGGTCGTCTCGATCGCGCTGATGTCGGCGGCGGCGTGGGCCACCGGCCAGCCACTGATCTTCCCGTCGCTCGGGCCGACGGCGTTCCTGCTCTTTTACACACCGACCCAGCCTTCGGCGTCGCCTCGCAACACCTTGTGCGGTCATCTGATCGGCGCGGCGGCGGGCTACGGGTCGCTCGTGGCGTTCGGCCTCACCGACGCGGGCCCCGCCCTCGCCCATGGGGTGACCCCGGCGCGCGTCGGCGCGGCAGCTCTCTCGCTGGGTCTCACGAGCGGGCTCATGGCGTGGCTCAAAGTGCCGCATCCGCCCGCGGGCGCCACCACGTTGATCGTGTCGCTCGGCATCTTGCACACCCCGACGCAGTTGGGCGTCCTGATGGTGGCGGTGGCCCTGCTCGCCGGACAAGGCCTGGTGATCAACCGGCTGGCGGGCGTCGACTACCCCTGGTGGTCGCCCCGTCCGGCCCCGCCCTCGTGAGCACCGAGGCGTCCGGCACGGAAGCGGCCGGCGCGGCTGCGGTGGTGCTGGCCGGGGGCGCGGCACGACGGTTCAAGGACCGGGACAAGCTCGTCCACGACCTCGACGGTCGCGCGGTGCTGTCCCGCGTCCTCGACGCGCTGGCCGGTGCCGGTGCCGGCCCGGTCGTCGTGGTCGGCCCCGAGCGCGCCGGGATCACCGACGGCTGGACGACCGTCCGCGAGTCGCCTGCAGGCGGGGGACCGGTGGCAGGGCTGGCTGCGGGCATCGCCCACCTCCGAGCGTCGGGCTCGGGCTTCGACGACGAGGCGCGGCCGGTGTTGGTGCTCGCCGGCGACCTGCCGTACCTGACCGTCGGCGCGCTGGGCTCGCTCGTCGCCGCCATCCGGTCGAGGCCCGGACCCGCGCCCGTCGACGTGGCGCTCGCCGTCGACGACGCGGGTCGCCACCAGTACCTGCTCGGCGCCTGGCGGGCTGCGGCCCTCGTCGATGCGCTGGCCGAGCATGCCCCGCCAGCCGGCCGTTCGATGCGGGACCTGGTGTCCGGGCGCCGGGTCGCTCCGGTGCGCCTGGTGGAGCCCGCGGCGGGGCCGGCGCCGTGGGTCGACCTCGATGAAGCGCCGCCCGAGCCCCCACCGCGGACCGGACCTGCCTTGACGCACCCCGATCCGTAGACTTGGTCCATGGCTGAACGGGGGCTCACCCATCTGGATCCGTTGGGCCGGGCACGCATGGTCGACGTCACACCCAAGGAGCCCAGCCATCGCCGGGCGGTGGCCCGCGGTCGCGTGCACATGGCGCCGGAGACCACCGCGCTGATCGCCCGTGGTGCCGTCACCAAGGGTGATGTGTTGGCGGTTGCTCGCGTGGCCGGGATCCAGGCGGCCAAGCGCGCGCCCGATCTCATCCCGCTGTGCCACCCGGTGTTGCTCGGCTCGGTGTTCATCAACTTCCGGATCGAGGATCACTTCGTCGAAGTCGAAGCCCAAGTCGACACCGTCGACCGGACGGGCGTGGAGATGGAAGCCCTGACCGCCTGCTCGGTCGCGTGCCTCACGATCTACGACATGTGCAAGTCGGCGGACCGTTCGATGGTCATCGGCGACATCGCGCTGTGGGAGAAGACCGGGGGCCGATCTGGCATCTACCGGAGGGTGGCGGCCCCTGGCGACGCGCCGGACGTCGGGTCGACGGACGGCGAGGCGTCGAACGGGTCGCGCGATGCGGCGCTCGACGCATCGATCGACGCCGCCCTCGACGGCGGCGCCTACGACCTGCCCGACCCGTCCTGACCTGCACAACCGTTCTGGACCCGCCAAAAAACCTCCCGTTCTGGGCTGGTTTCTACGCGTTGGAGCGCGTAATTCTCAGCCCAGAACGGTGGTGGGGGTGGGCGCGGGGTTGCCGTTTCGTGACAAAACCGGGCTCGTGGGGGTGGCGGGTGTTCGCCGTTTCGTAGTAGAAACGTAACGTTCGGGCTGCCAGGAATCCCCTCTGGGGTGGGGAGGAGGGCGAGCGCGAAATCGTTGTCCATCAATGGGATCCACCCTCTCACGGGCGGTGTCCGGTACCTTCCGATCCGGAATGAGGCGCAGAACGTGACCGTCGTGCTCGTAATCGTCGCCCTTGGCTGGGTGGTCTTCCTGGGCTCCGTCGTCAAGGAGCGGATGGGCACCAGGGTCGGCGACTCCGTGCACTCGTTCCACAGCCAGCTGAGCACGCTGGAGCGGCGGGTCGGCCCTCGCCGGTCCCGCTCGACGGGCTTCTCGGCCGCCCCGATGGCTTTCGGGGGTTCGAGCCGACCGATGTCGCCGCAGGCTCGGCGTCGCGCCGCTCGCCAGGCCGAGTTCCGCCGCCGGCGTCGCGACGTCCTGTTCGGCCTGGTTGGCGTCTTCGCGTTCAGCTTGTTGCTGGTCGCGATCTCACCGGGGCCGATCACCGCGCTGGCCTGCCTCGCTACCGCCGGGCTGCTCGCCGGCTACGTCTACTTGTTGGTGCAAGTCGAGCGGAACGCCACCGAGCGCCGCACCAAGGTGTCGTACCTCAACGACCGCCGCACCACCGCACCCGTCGCTCCGGCTCCCGAGCTGATGCTGCGACGCTCCGCCTCCAACTAGCCCCGCTTCCAACCGGGGCACTTCGCGGCCCGGGTCCCGGGGTGCTGCGGGTGAACAGCCGCCCCGCGCCAACCGGTATGCTGTGACGTCCCTCGGGGGTGTAGCTCAGCTGGCTAGAGCGCTTCGGTCGCATCGAAGAAGTCGTGGGTTCGAATCCCATCACCTCCACTGACGGGCCCGGGTCGTCCCTATTGCGTCTGCCAAGTGGCGGGGCGGTCCTGGCGGCCCTCGGCACCGTTGGGCGGCGTCCTCGGGCTCACCGCAGCCACGGCTGCGCCTCCGTCGTGCGTCCTGGCCAGCGGCGCCGAATGACTCGCCGTGACCACCTCCTCACCCGCCAGACACGCCACTAGCGCACGGGTGGGGGGTCGCCGTCCACGCTGGCCGCCAGGGCCGGGTCCCAGCCGCAGGTGGTGCACGACTCCCGGACTGCGGAACGCGCGAACCGCAGCGCGGCACCGTGCGGGTCGGGGTCAGCCACCACGTCGTCCCAGTCGAGGACGTATTCGCCGAGGTCGCCGTCCCACCGCGCGGCCTGCGGTTCCACGGCGGTCCGCCCGTAGTCGGGGGGTGCTGGATGGGCGTACGCGTAGAAGGCCGCGCGTGGGTGCTTCGTGTCGCCGGGCCACCAGCCGATCGCGATCTCCTCGGCGTCCATGGCGTTGCGCGTGATGAAGTCGGTCGAGCTGGGCTCGGCGGGGGCCCCGGAGAACAGGCTGACGGCGAGGTCGAACGACCCCCACCAGGCGTTGACGGGCGTGGACCGGCCCCGGAACGGCGCCCGCAGGTCGCCCAGCACCGCCGCCGCACTGGTGGCTGCCGCGAAGTACGCCGCGACGTGGTCGACATCGTACGTGGCGTGCTCGTGGTCCTCGTCGAGTGGCACCGTCCACGACACCTCCTGGGGCGTCGGGTCGAACGCCACTGGGCCCACCATGTCGGTAACCGCGCGCACGACCTCGGTCGTCACGTCACCGACCGGGCGGTTCGGGGTGAGCGGGACGCGGCGCACACGTCCACTGCTGTGCTCCACCAACGTCTCGTGTGCGTGCAGGTCGATTGCGATGACGACGGCGGCCGAGCGGTCAATGGCCGGCAGCGGATTGGTCTCCCAGCCCCTGGCCGTGAGGCGGAGCGCGGCGTGCTGGAGCTGCGGCTCGGGCGGGGCGAGGCGGGCGGCGAGCTTGCCGAGCGTCTGGGTGTGGGCATGCAGCGTGTCGCAGGTCTCCTGCCAATCCGCAAAGGGGAGCGGTGCCCATCCGTTGCGATCGACCACCTCGTTGCCCCCTGCTCGATGCCGCGACGGCCGCCACCGTATCCCTCCTCGGTCACGGCGCGGCCGGGATCCCGAGCTCCTCCAGCAACGCTCGGACGCGGTGCTCGATCTGGTCGCGGATCGCGCGCACGGCCTCGATCGGCCTGCCGGCGGGGTCGTCGAGCGGCCAGTCCTGGTAGCGCGTCGCCGGGTGGTACGGGCAGGCGTCGCCGCAACCCATGGTGACGACGACGGCAGCAGCGCGGATGTCGGCTTCCGTCCACGGCTTCGGGTACTCGCGCGCGATGTCGATCCCGACCTCGGCCATGGCCTGCACGGCGACCGGGTTCACCTGGTCAGCGGGCTCTGAGCCCCCCGACAGCGCGCGGGCCCGACCCGCGGCCAAGTGATCGAACCACCCCAACGCCATCTGCGAACGGCCGGCGTTGTGGACGCAGAGGAACAACACGACAGGTCGATCGCTCATGCGGTCAGCTCGTCGTGGGGCACGAGCAACTCCGTCGCTGCGGTGGTCGGGAACACGAAGCCGACGAGCGCCACGGCAGCGAGGCCGCCAAGCACCTCGAAGGCGATGAACGCGGGGGCGGAGGACGGTTTGATGCCGGCGAAGGTGTCGGTGAGCGTCCGGCCCACGGTGACGGCAGGGTTCGCGAAGCTGGTCGAGGAAGTGAACCAGTACGCGGCGGTGATGTAGCCGCCGACGGCGTACGCGGCGCTGTCGGTTCGGCCTCCCCGTGCGATCCCCGAGATCACGAGCACCAGACCGAACGTGGCCACCGCCTCACCGAGCCACAACCCACCCGACGAACGGGCGTGGGTCGAGGCGGTGACCGCGGGAAGCCCGAACATCAGGTTCGCCACGACGGCCCCGCCGCAGGCGCCGGCGGTCTGGGCTGGCACGTACCACGCCAGCTCACGGGTCGTCAGCCCACCGCCCCAGCGGTCGGCGAGGCTGACCACCGGGTTGAAGTGCGCGCCGGACACCGACCCGAAGCACAAGATCAGCGCAGTGAGGCCGGCGCCCGTGGCGATCGAGTTCTCCAGCAGTTGGAGGCCGGGCTCGCCCGGCGACAGGCGTTGGGCGAAGGTGCCCGAGCCGACGACGATCGCGACCAGCAGGGCACTGCCGACGCCCTCGGCGGTGGCTCGGCGCCCCAGGCTCGCCCTCAACCGCAGCGCGCCGCGGACTCCGCGGCAGCGGTACAGCACCGGGTGACCTCGCCCGTCGACGCGTTGCAGAACTCGCCAGCGGGATGCTCGGCGTCGGCCAGCACGGTGTAGATCTCCCATGGCTCACCATCGGGACCGTCGACCCACACCTTGTCCTGTACGGCGAAGCAGCAGGACACCTCGTCTTCTGTGGCGGTCGCGAGTCCCTCGGCTGCCAACCGCGAGCCGGCCTGGCGAACCTGCTCGGTGTCCGCGACTTCGACGCCGAGGTGGTTCACGGTGCCGGGCTCGCCCGAACCTTCGATGAGCACCAGCTTCAGCGGCGGCTCCGCGATGGCGAAGTTGGCGTAGCCGGGGCGGATCTTCGCCGGTTCACTGGCAAACAGCTTGGAGTAGAAGGCCACGGCCTCGTCGAGGTCGGACACGTTGATGGCGAGCTGCACACGGGACACGGTGCGCCTCCTGATACATTGGCTCATGTCGATGGATCGATCATCGCGAATGTATCGACAGTTGTCAATGCATTGGAGGCGTCCATGCCCACTCGAGCCGCACAACGAGCGACGGTCGTGGGATGTTGCGGCAACGTCGTGGCGGCGCCGCTCTCGGAGGCGGATGCGGCCGGGCTCGCGCAGGGCTTCGCGGCGCTGGCCGATCCGGTGCGGTTGCGGCTGTTCAGCATGATCGCCAGCGCGGACGAGATCTGCTCCTGCGATCTGCTCGAGCCCCTCGGCAAGTCGCAACCGACCATCAGTCACCACACCAAGGCGCTGGCCGACGCCGGCCTCATCGTCGGCGAACGTCGCGGCCGGTGGGTGCACTGGCGTGCCGTGCCCGAACGCCTCGAGGCGTTGAGCTCGTCGCTGCACCCTTGACCAGGACCGCGGTGCCGTTGGCGTTCGGGGCGCCGTCAGCTCTGGTCACGGCCGGGTCGCCGCGAAGCGTGCGTAGGGGCACACCGGGATGTTCGCGGCGAGCATCATTGGTTGCCACCCCCCGCACGTGATAGCAATTGCCCGGAAAAGTCTCGGTCATCGTCGACGCTGGGCTGGAGCAGGAACGGGCATGTTCAAGAGAACTGGGATGACTCACGTGCGCCGCGCGATGGTGGCGCTGACGCTGCTCGCGGGCACGGCCGCGACCGCCTTCGGCGGCGCGACTGCGGCACCCGCGGCACCCGCGAGCACCGCCGCGTCCTCGGCCGCGTCGGCCAACTCGGCCGCCGCCCCGCCGGCGCAGCCGATCGGCAACTTCCAGGGTGACTCCTTGGGCAACCTGCTGCGCTTGCAGGTGCTCGGCTCGCTACCGATCCCGAACGTACCGACTGCGGTCGACGTCAAGGCCGTTCCGGCCGAGTCGAAGGTCGACTCCACCGCCACGCCTCGCTCATCGTCGACCGGTGCCAACGTCGATGCGAATGTGCTCGGCGCCACCATCCCGATCCAGCAAAAGAGCCAGACCGCCCCGCCCGACAACGCGACGGGTCTCCAGAACACGCTCCTGCCGATCAACGTGGCCCCGCTGCTGAACGTGCAGGGCCTCACCACCAACAACCACGCCCGCTGGCCCGGCGACACCGCCTGCCTCGCGTCGGGTGTGCCCCTGTCGGAGACCCTCACCCAGGTCGCGTCCGCCAGCGTGCTCGACCTCGGCACCGGCGCCTCCTTGCTGTCGCTCGACACGTCGGGCGGCGGCACGGTGTCCACCCGGGAAGCGGTCTCGCTGATCGACCAGGCGGGTCAGAGCACCCGTGCGGTCCAGTCCACTTCCGACATCCAGGCTGTGCCGATCGACATCGGTGGGCAGATCAAGATCAACGTGCTGTCCACCCCGGCGCTGAAGGCCACGGCGGGCGGTGTGGCCGGTTCGGCCAAGATCGACTGGACCGCTCCGGTCCTGCAGATCACCGTCGGGAGCAACGCGCCGATCACGCTCGACGCCGCCAACTCGTCGTTCTCGGTCGCGCTGCCCGACAACCCGTTGCTCAACCTCACGCTCTCGCTCGGCGCGCTGAGCAACCAGACCACCTCGGCCGACGGCACGCATGCCGCTGCCGAGGGGTCGCTCCTCTCGCTCACGCTCACGCTGGCCAGCCTGAAGGTGGCCCAGGTCGACCTGTTCCCGATGACCGTCTCGGCCACGGCTCCGGTCGGCGGCGTGAAGTGCCCGCCGCCGTTCAACCCGCTCAACGAGGTCCACAAGGACGCGTCGGCGGCTTCGGTGGCACCCGGCGGCACCTTCCAGTACACGGTCACCGTCCCCAACCGGGGCACGGCGCCCATCTCGAACCTGAAGGTCGTCGACCAGATCACCGGTCCGGCGGGCTTCACCGTCGTGTCCACCTCGCCGCAAGGGCAAGTGTCGGGCGGCACCATCACCTGGAACGATCCGACACCGTTGCAACCCAACGAGACACGGAACTACACGATCACGGTGAAAGTGCCGGCGAGCGCGGCTGAAGGCTCGACCTTCACCGACCGCGCCACCGCGAGCGGTACGTACAACGGCACCGATGTGACCCAGACCGTCACGTTGCCCGACATCCCGAAGGTCACCACGCCGCCGTTCGACACGTGCCGGCTGAACGACTCCAACAAGGCTGCCGACCACCTCGAGGTCCAGCCGGGTGAGACGTTCAACTACTACATCCACGTGCTGAACGACGGGAAGACCGCCTGCTCGGGTGTCAGCGTCACCGACGTGTTGAACTCGAAGGTGTCGTTCGTTTCCTGCACGGCCAACTGCACCCACTCGGGGCAGAACGTGACCTGGAACGTGGGCACGGTCGACCCTGGCTCGTCGCTCACGCTGACGGTCACGGTCAAGGTGGCGGCGTCCGCCACGGGCTCCATCCCGAACACGGCGCTCGTCCACCAGCCGGGCGTGCCCGACATCACGCTGCATACGGCAGGCCCGGCCATCACCAACAACTCGGTCCTCGCGCCCGCCAGTCCGCCGGGGTTCGGTACCGCCGGCAACGGTGGGGCCGGTGCCAAGAAGCTTGCGTTCACCGGTTGGAACCAGCCACTGTGGCTCGTGACGCTGTTGTTGGCCGCGGCGGCGGGTGGGACACTGCTCCTGCGCACGCGCCGTCAGGACTGACGGCCCGAGCGGCTCAGCCCACACGAACCGACATCGAGGAGATCCTCTGATCATGCGCGTCGTCGTCGACTACGACCTGTGCGAGAGCAACGCCATCTGCATGGGCATCCTCCCCGAGGTGTTCGAGGTCCGCGACGACGACTTCCTGTACGTGTTGCAGGAGGAACCGCCGGAGGAGTTCCGCCCGAAGATCGAAGAGGCGGTTCGCCGCTGCCCCAAGCAGGCGATCTCCATCGAAGACTGATCGTCTGGGGTAACCGCTGCGTCACATCACGATCGCCGGTGCCTCCCTCGCCGGATTCCGGGCTGCGGAAGCGCTCCGCGGCGCGGGGTACGACGGCGTCATCACGCTGATCGGCGACGAGATCCGCAAGCCCTACGACCGGCCGCCGCTCTCCAAGCAGGTGCTCTCGGGCGCGTGGGACCCGTCGCGGACCGCGTTGGCCGTGCCCGAGTCCGCCGAGGAGCTCGACCTGCTGTGGGAACTGGGCCACGCCGCGGTGTCGCTCGACGTCGACGGCGGCTCGGTCACCCTCGACGACGGTCGGCAGCTCGCACACGACGGCCTGATCATCGCCACCGGTGCCCGTGCGAGGACCTTGCCGGGCGTAGCCGACCGCCCCGGGGTGTACGTGCTGCGCACGCTCGAGGACTCGCTGGCGATCCGCGGGGCGATCGAGGCCGGCGCCCACCACGTGGTGGTGGTCGGTGCAGGGTTCATCGGCGCGGAAGTGGCCGCCACCTGTCGCGGGCTCGACTTGGACGTGACGCTCGTCGAGCCACTGCCGACCCCGCTGGCGCGTGCACTCCCGCCGGTCATCGGCGAGGTGGTGGCCGACCTGCACCGGGAGCATGGTGTCGATCTCCGTCTCGGTGTCGGTGTCGAAGCCGTGGAATCCGGTGAGGGCGGCGCAAGCGAGGTGCGACTCAGCGACGGCTCGGTGCTGGTCGCCGACGTCGTGGTGCTCGGGCTCGGGGTCGTGCCCAACACCGAGTGGCTCGAAGGATCGGGTCTCGAGCTCGACAACGGTGTCGTCTGCGACGCGACCTGCCTCGCCGCGCCGGGCGTCGTCGCAGCAGGCGACGTCGCCCGTTGGGACAGCCGGCGCTACGGCGGACCACTGCGGATCGAGCACTGGGACCACGCGGCCGACCAGGCCGAGCACGCCGCCCGGACGCTGCTCGCGTGGGGGGCCGGCGAGCAGGGCGAAGCGTACGACCCCGTGCCCTGGTTCTGGTCTGATCAGTACGACCGCAAGATCCAGTTCGCGGGACGGGCGGCCGCCACCGACGAGGTCCGCCTGATCGACGGTTCGTTCGAGGAACGCCGGTTCGTGGTGCTGTTCGGCCGCGACGGCCTCGTGAGCGGCGTGCTCGGGATGAACCGGCCCGCGCCGGTGATCCGATGGCGCAACCAGATGCTGGCGGGTATCTCCTGGGCCGACGCGCTGGCGTCGCTCGAGAGCTGACGGGGCCGCCCAGACATGACCGCCACCGCATGGACCCTCTTTGCCCTGGCCGGATGCGCGGCGCTCGGGAACTGGTGGGGCGCCGCACGCGGTGAGCGCGAGTTCGTCTACGTGTGCAAGCCGGCCACGCTCGCGCTGCTGGTTGCGACGGCGGTCGTGTTGCATCCTGCGCACAGCGGGGTGCGGGCGTGGTTCGTGGCCGGCCTGGTGTTGTCGCTGGCCGGCGACGTGTTCTTGATGCTGCCGGGCAACCAGTTCGTGGCGGGTCTGGCGTCGTTCCTGCTGGCCCACGTGGCCTACGTGGTCGGCTTCGCGCTCGAACAGCACGATCCTGCGTGGCTGGTGCTGGTCGGGCTGGCGGCGGTGATCGTGTCCGTCGCGTTGGTCGGCCGGCGGATCGTCGGTCAGGTTCGCGGGGGTGACGACCCGTCCTTGGTGCGCCCAGTCGTCGCCTACCTGGTGGTGATCTCCGCCATGGTGGTCACTTCATGGGGCACGGCCATCGCGTTCGCGGTCGTTGGCGCGACGCTGTTCTACGTGTCCGACGCGACGTTGGCGTGGAACCGTTTCGTCCGGCCGATCCGCTACGGCGACCTCTACGTCATGGTGACGTACCACCTCGGCCAAGCCGGCCTTGTGCTGGCGTTGGCCGCGAACCTGCCCGGGGTGCGGTGACGACCGACCACGGCGGGTGGCCGCGGCCATATAGGCTCGCAACCCGACGCTGGGGGCCAGGTCGTGCCCGCGGCGCGACCACGCGATGACCAGCCGATGACCGCCGTCCTCACTCCCCGCCGCCGTCCACCCCGGCCCACGCCTGCTCGTTCCGCATACCGGCGCGAGGCGCGGTGGGCCGCCACGATCGGCACGCTGTTGGTGCTCTGCGTGGTGGTCGTCGGGTGCGGCAGCGCGGCCGGGCTTTCCACGTCGAAGGCCGAGACGAAGATCCCGAGTCAGCTGCGGCAGCGCTATCCCGGCATCGAGGTCGGTGCCACCACGTGCAGTCCCAAGCACGTCAAACGCCAGGCTGGCGTCACGTTCACGTGCAAGCTCACCGTGCAGGGCCAGAAGGTCGATGCGTCCGTGGTCCAAGAGGACGACCACGGCAACGTGAGCTTCCTGCTCGACAAAGTCGTGCTCTCGGTCCCGAAGATCCAGGCCGACCTCGTCACCAAGTTCGCCAAAGTCGCGGCCGGCAGCGGCGCCACGGGGCCGCCCACCGCGTCGTGCCCGGGCGACTCGGTGCGCGTCCTCGATGTCTACGGGTCGTTCCGCTGCTCGCTCACCATCGCGGGCGAGGCCACGCAGTACGCCGTGCTGGTGTGCGACTCCACGCCGCGGCTGCTGTACGTGGCGGCCGCATCGGTGACCGATGTGGGGACCGCTTGCCAGCAAGGCAGCGGCACCAGCGGCGGCACGTCGGCGGGCTCGCCCAGCACGTTGCCGGCCAGCTGAGCGCACGCGCCGACGCGCGCCGCGCCCACGCCGATCCTCACGGTCAGCCGAGGGCTCGGGTGAGCGCCTCGCCCCCGCGCTCCGCGAAGGCGACGCTGACCCGCATCCGCTCGATGTGCTGCGCGGTCGCTTTGGCGGCGTTCGCGATCGGGTGCGAGTCGAGGAACGCCTCGACCTCGTCGGCGAGCGCGCGGTCGGTGAACGTGCGGGTTCCGGTCGCGAGGCGGCCCGCCATGTTGCCGGGCATGCGGCCGAGCAGCTCGTCCCAGTGCGCCGCCACGAACCGCCACCCCCGTGGGCCGTTGGCGCGATTCGACAACGCCCGGACCACCAAGAGCCCCACGTCCTGTGTGCGCACGGCTGGGGTGAGGTTCAGAGCCAGCGCCTCGTCGTACAGGTCTTCCCCTTCGAAATCCGTCAGCGCGCCGAGGTAGCGGAGCGTGTCCTGGGGGACCGTGGCCGATTCCGCGCGGGCCCGGTAGCTGTCGAAGCGTGCGCGGTCGCCCTGCGGTGCCAGCGTGCGGACCGCGGCGTCGATGAGCGCCGCGTCGGCGAGGTGGCCGGTGGGCTGGTCGTCGGCCACGAGCGCGTCGAGCTCGCGGGCGCGGGCGTGCACGTCGGGATCGCGGCCCAGCACGCCGAGCGTCTCGAACAGCACGGCCCGGCGAGTGGCGTCCTGGTCGGGTTCACCCTCCCGAGGGGTGGGGCCCAGCCGGTCGAACGCGGGTCTTGCCAGTTCCCGCACGAGCGAGGCGAAGGCGGCGCGGGAGGCATCAGGGCAGATCCGGTTGAGGCCGCCGAGGATGCCGACGATCCGCCGCCAGACGTTGACGTCGTCCTCGCTCACGAAGCCATGCAGGAGCCCGACGAGGTCCCCGACGCCGGTGGATCCGGCCAGCGACGCCGCCCAGGCATCGTCGAGGAGGTTGTAGCGCTCCAAGGGCGACAGGCCCGTGAGCGCCTCGCCGGTGAGCCGTGCGAGCAGGTCGCCGCCGTAGCGCACCCGGTAGAAGCCGTGGCCGCCTGCGTTGGCCACGACCCAGGCAGCGGGCTGGTCGAGGCGCACGTCGAGGTGGTCGCCGTCGAGCAGGTCGCGGCGATCGGTGGTGGTTCCGTCGGCCTGGCCGATCCGCGTCAGCACGGGAACGGCCCACCGCTCACCGTCGTCGCCGCCGAGGTACCGAAAGCGGCGCTGCCCCAGGGCGATGGTGGTCCCGTCTCGGCTCAAGCCGACGCTCACTTCCGGGTGGCCACCCTGGAAGATCCACGAATCGGCGACGCGGCGGACGGGCTCGCCGGTGGCGGCTTCGAGCGCGTCCCAGAGGTCGCCCGTCTCGGTGTTGGCGTACGCGTGGGTCGAGATGTAGTCGCGGATCCCGGCACGGAACTCCGCTGCCCCCAGGTACTGCTCGAGCATGCGCACCACCGAGCAGCCCTTCTCGTACGTGAGCACGTCGAACATGCCCTCCGCGTCGTCGGGGCTGTGGACTGGGTACTCGATGGCACGGGTGGCCCCGAGTGAATCGGTGTCGTATGCCGCCGTTCGACTGAGGCCGAACGTGGTCCAGCGATCCCACTCGGGACGGAACTCGTCGACCGCCACCGTCTCCATGAACGTGGCGAAGGCCTCGTTGAGCCAGATGCCGTTCCACCACTTCATGGTCACGAGGTCGCCGAACCACATGTGCGCCAGTTCGTGTGCCACCACGTCGGCCACCCGCTCGAGCTCCGGCTGCGTCGCCCGGGCCGGGTCGATCAACAGGGCCGTCTCGCGGAACGTGATGCAGCCGAGGTTCTCCATGGCGCCGAACGCGAAGTCGGGAATCGCCACCAGGTCGACCTTGTCGCCGGGGTACGGCACGCCGAAGTACTCGGTGAAGTGCCGCAACGCGAACTCGCCGATCTCCAGCGCGAACGGCGCGAGGTGGCCTTGTCCGATCGGCGTGACCACACGCAGGGGCACCCCGCCCGCGTCGACCGGCTCGGTGGCCTCGAACGGGCCGACCACGAATGCCACCAGATACGTGGACATCACCATGGTCTCGGCGAACGTCACACGGACCTTGCCGTCGCCGGCCGGTTCGCGCCCGATCTCCGCGGCGTTGGAGATGGCGAACTGATCGTCGGGGACCACGAGGGTGATCGCGTAGCTCGCCTTGAAGTCGGGCTCGTCCCAGCACGGGAACGCGCGACGGGCGTCCGTGGACTCGAACTGTGTGGTGGCGATGGTCCGCTCGGCCCCGGCCTTGTCGGTGAACGTCGACCGGTAAAAGCCGCGGAGCTTGTCGTTCAACATGCCCCGGAAGACCACGTGGAGGCGCGCGGGACCAGCCGCCAGCTCCTGTTGGAAGACGAGCGACGCTCGTTCCGTGACGGCCTCGAGCGTGACGGTCGCGTCGCGGCGCTCGCCGTCGACGTCGATCCACGCTTCGTCGATCTCGAGCTCGATCGCGTTGAGCACGACGGTGGACGTAGGAGTGGCAACGTCGACGTCGACCACGACGGATCCCCGGAAGGTCGCAGTGCCGAGGTCGGGCTCGAGCTCGAGCTCGTAGCGCGAGGGGAGGACCGACCTGGGGAGGCGCACGTCGTCGCTTCGGTCGTCGCTTCGGTCGTCGCGGGCATCAGCATCGGTGGGTGGCACGGTTGCTCCTGCGGTTGTCCGGGACCACGGAGGCTACCGGCGCGCACCGCCCGGTGAAGGAGGGCGCGGACCCGCGCACTAAGTTCCGTCCCGCTATGAGCGACCAATCCCCAGACCTCGCCGTCGTCACGGTCGGCAACGCCATCGTCGACGTGTTGATCCAGGCCACTGACGACTTCCTCGCCGAGCACGAGCTGGTCAAGGGCTCCATGGACCTGGTCGATCTCGAACGGTCGGCCGCGCTGTACGCCGCGTCGGGCCCAGGCATCGAGATCTCTGGCGGGTCGGCGGGCAACACCGCGGCGGGCATCGCGTCGCTGGGCGGCACCGTCGGTTTCATCGGCAAGGTGCGCGACGACCAGCTCGGCGCGGTGTACTCGCACGACATGGCAGCAGCCGGCGTGACGACCTCGGTCGCGACGGCGCCCGACGCGGCGCACGGCGGCACCGACGATCCCTCGACCGGCCGCTGCCTGGTCCTCATCACGCCCGACGCGCAGCGCACGATGAACACGTATCTCGGGATCGCCGGCCAGCTCACCCCCGACGACGTCGACCCGGCCTTCGTCGCCCGCGGTGCGGTCACGTACGTCGAGGGCTACTTGTGGGACGCACCGCACGCCAAGGACGCGGTGGTGAAAGCCATGGACGCGGCACGTGGCGCCGGTCGAGAGGTGGCGTTCACGCTGTCCGACGGGTTCTGTGTCGACCGCCACCGCGCGGAGTTCCTCGACTTGATCGGACAGCGCATCGACATCGTGTTCGCGAACGAGGACGAGATCTGCTCGCTGTTCGAGGTCGACGACTTCGACACGGCGCGCAAGGCTGCGGCGGCGCTCGACGGCAAGACCTGGGTGTTGACCCGCAGCGAGAAGGGATCGGTCGTGGCCAGCGGCGATTCGACGGTGGCCGTGCCCGCGGCCCCGGTCGACCGGGTCGTCGACACCACCGGCGCCGGCGACTTGTTCGCGGCTGGCTACCTCCACGGCCACGTGCTCGGCCTCAGCCCGGAGCGCTGCGCGCGGATCGGCTCGGTGGCCGCGGCTGAAGTGATCTCCCACGTCGGCGCCCGCCCGCAGACGCCGCTCGCCACGCTCGCCGCCGACCTCTTGGCCTGACGGGATGCGGCCCCGGGCCGCCCTCCGGCACCTGCCGCAGGATGGCTGCGCGTGGCCGACGGACCTGTGAGGCTGGGGACGATGCCCGTCACGGAGAGGTTCGCGGTCGAGGGACACCTCGTCGACTCGTCGATCTTGGCGAGGACCGTCGAGCTGGTGCTCGGCGTCGACCGCGGGGACGGCTGAACCGTGACGGGTCTCGGCTGGGGGCGCCACTTGTTGATGTGCCCACCTGAGCACTTCGGCGTGCGGTACGAGATCAACCCCTGGATGCACCGCGACGTGGCGATCGACCGTGACCGGGCGATGGAGCAGTGGGCGGAGCTGGCCCGCGCGCTGGAGGCCGCCGGCGCGACCGTCGACGTGCTGCCAGCCGATCCGGCTGTCCCGGATCTGGTGTTCACGGCCAATGCGGGCATCGTCGACGGCCATCGTTTCGTGCCGGCTCGTTTCAAGTTCCCCGAGCGTCAAGGTGAGACGCAGATCGACGCCGCCTGGTTCGAGTCGGCTGGCTGGGAGATCTGTTGGCTGCCGGCCGGCATCGACCAGGAGGGAGCCGGAGACGCCTTGCCGTTCGCCGCACCGGGCGGGCGCGGTCACGTGTTGGTGGCGGCCCATCCGTTCCGCTCCGACGTGGGAGCCGCACAGGAGCTGACAGGTCTGTTGGGTGTGGCGGTCCGGTCCGTGGAGTTGGTGGACCCTCGGCTGTACCACCTCGACCTCACGTTCTGCCCGCTCGACGGACGCCGCGCCATCTGCGCGCCGAGCGGTTGGGACCGCGACGGCGTGCGGGCGGTCGAGGAGCTCGTGCCCGAGCCGCTGTGGCTCGAGAGCGCGGAAGCTCTCAGCTTCTGCGCCAACTCGGTGGTGGTCGGGTCCACCGTCGTCATGCCCTCGACGCCGGTGCGGGTCGGGCGCCAACTCGAGTCGTGGGGGTTCGACGTGGTGACGGTCGACGTGGGGGAGTTCCTCAAGGCCGGTGGCGGCTGCCGGTGCCTGACTCTGGCCCTCGACGTCGATCTGGCAGCGGACGTCACCTGAACGTCGCCGTTTACAAATTCGATAATAGTCGTTATTGTCGAGGTGTGAGCAGTGCGCCCGCGGACACGGAGCTGACCGACCGGTTGTTGGCTGCCGCCGCCGAAGTCTTCGCTGAGCGGGGTTACGACAAGGCCGGGGTGGCCGAGATCGCCCGGCGCGCCGGCGTCACCACGGGAGCGATCTACAGCCGCTTCTCGGGCAAGGCCGACCTCCTCGTCGAAGCGCTCGACCCGCACGCGAGCGACGAGCTCGACAAGCTCTTCGCCGACCACCATTTCCAGGGCCGGATGGAGGACATCCTGCTCGCCGCCGGCTCCAGCCTGGTGAAGGACCCGAGCCTCGGCACCAGCACGTTGTTGTTGGAGGCCATGGTCGCCGGTCGCCGCAACCCCGAGATGGCGGAGGTGCTCCGCAACCGGGTGCTCGAGCGCCAAGACCGCCTCCAGGCCATCGTCGAGGCGGCCAAAGGCGACGGCGGTATCGACGACGGCTTCGACACCGACGCGCTGGTCACGTTCTGCCACGCCGTCGGGTTCGGTTTCTTGCTGCTCGACGTACTCGACCTCCCGCTGCCCACGCCGGGCCCCTGGGAGGACCTCATCGCCCATCTGGTCGCGAGCCTGCGACCGCAATCTGAGACACAGAACACCAAGGGGGACCCCCAATGACCACCGACGCCGAGATCCTCGGACGCGACGACGTCAACGACCTCGAAGCGATCCTCGCGATCACGAACACCGACGTGACCGAGGCCATCCACACCGTCGAGGACAACGCCGACGCGATCTTCACGTGGGACTACGAGAAGGGCGCTCGCCCGGCCCTCAACAAGCTGTACGAGAAGGCCAAGCACTCACAGTGGAACGGCGAGACCGACCTTCCCTGGGACACCGATGTCGACATCGAGCAGGTGCTCAACGACAACGGCCGCGTCGACGGCGACATCCTCGCCCAACTCGGCGTCGACCTGACCGGCACCGACTTCGCCAAGTGGGGCAAGAAGGAGTGGGACCAGCTCGGCATCGAGACCGTGCGCTGGACCAACAGCCAGTTCATGCACGGCGAGCAAGGCGCGCTGATCTGCACCGCCAAGATCGTCGAGACGGTGCCGTGGATCGACGCCAAGTACTACGCCGCCACGCAGGTGATGGACGAAGCCCGCCACGTGGAGGTCTTCGCCAAGTACCTCGACACCAAGCTGGGTGGGCACTACCCGATCAACGCCCACTTGCGGATGCTGCTCGACGACATCATCAACGACAGCCGTTGGGACATGACGTACCTCGGCATGCAGATCATGGTGGAGGGCCTCGCCCTCGCCGCGTTCGGCATGGCGCACCAGACCACCCAGGAACCGCTGTTCAAGCAGCTCTTGCGCTACGTGATGAGCGACGAAGCCCGTCACGTGGCGTTCGGCGTGCTGAGCCTGCGGGAGTACTACGAGGGCTTGACCGACGCTGAGATGCAGGACCGCCAGGAGTTCGCGTACGAAGCCGCCGTCCGCATGCGCGACCGGTTCTTGCAGCAAGAGGTGTGGGAGCGGATGGGCGTCGACGTGAAGAAGGCCGTCCACCTGTTCAACCAGACCGACGAGCAGAAGGCGCAGGACCCGTTCCAGCAGCTGCTGTTCTCGAAGATCGTGCCGAACTGCAAGAAGCTCGGCCTGCTCGACGCCAACGGCGGCTGGTTGCGCAAGAAGTTCGACGCGCTGGGCGTGACCCAGTTCGAGGACTGGGTCGACACCGGCGAGGAGTACGAGCTGCTCGACGAGGTGTCCAAGGACCGCGACGCAGCTGCCGAAGCGTCGGCCTGACCGCCGGCGATGGCCCTTCCGCCGCGAACGAGTCCGTACCTCGACGGCAACTTCGCCCCGGTGACCGACGAGGTCGACGTTGTCGACCTCGCGGTCACCGGCACCATCCCGCACCACCTCGACGGCCGCTACCTCCGCAACGGGCCGAACCCGGCGCGCGCCGTCGAGCCGGCCACGTACCACTGGTTCACCGGCGACGGCATGGTGCACGGCCTGCGCCTCCGCGACGGCAAGGCCGAGTGGTATCGGAACCGTTGGGTCCGGTCTGCGGGGGTCGCCGAGGCGCTGGGGGAGCCGCCGCGCCCCACGCTCGAGTTCGACTTCGCTGCCAACACCAATGTGATCGGCCATGCGGGGCGCACGTTCGCGATCGTCGAAGGCGGGTCGTCGCCGTACGAGCTCACCGACGAGCTCGACACCGTGGGTCCGTGCGACTTCGCCGGCACCTTGCCGCAGGGCTACACCGCCCATCCCAAGCGCGACCCCGAAAGCGGTGAGCTCCACGCGCTGTCGTACTACTTCGGGTGGGGCAACAACGTGCAGTACACCGTGATCGGCAACGACGCGCGGGTGCGTCGGACCGTCGAGATCCCCGTGTACGGCAGCCCGATGATGCACGACTTCTCGCTGACCGAGCGGCACGTGGTGGTGTACGACCTGCCGGTGGCGTTCGACCTCGACATGGTGACCGCCGGTGCCACTTTCCCGTACTGCTGGCAGGCCGACTACCCGGCGCGGCTCGGGGTGTTGCCCCGCGACGCCGACGCTTCGGCGATCCGCTGGTTCGACATCGAGCCCTGCTACGTGTTCCACCCGATGAACGCGTACGACGACGGTGACCGGATCGTGCTCGACGTGGTGCGCTACGACCGCATGTTCGACCGGGAGCGCCTGGCCCCGAGCGAGGCCGCCCCCGCGCTCGAGCGGTGGACGATGGACTCGAGGGGCGGCAGCGTCGCCACTGAACGGCGTGACGACCGCGCCCAGGAGTTCCCCCGCGTCGACGAGCGGCTCGTCGGTCGACGTCACCGCTACGGCTACGCCTCGAGCTTCGACCTCGAGCACGCTCGGGAAGCCGAAGGCACCGTGTACCGCCATGACTTGCAGACCGCCACGTCCGTCGTGCGCACGTTCGGCAAGGGATGCGGGGCGGGTGAGTTCGTGTTCGTGCCGAATGCCGCCGACGCCACCGAAGATGACGGCGTGCTGATGGGTCTGGTCTACGACCTGGCGTCAGACCGCAGCAGCTTGTTCCTCCTCGACGCGGCGACGCTCGAGACTCAGGCGCAAGTGCACCTTCCGGTGCGCGTCCCGTACGGCTTCCACGGCAACTGGGTGCCAACCCCCGTCTGACCCGCCCCGGTCCGCCCCCGCACGCCCCGCCCCGGTCTGCCCCGGTTTGCCTGGCGTGGGTGGTGGTGGGGGAGTCAGACCTGCGTCCGGCCGCGGGCAACCACGGCTTGACGGCGGCGCTCCACCTCGGCGGGGTCGATACCGCCGCCCTGCCACTCTTTGGCGACGGCGGCCTCCAAGTCCCACGCGCCCGTCCCGTCGGTGATGGCGCCATCGCGGTACGTCGCGAAGATGCGGCGCACCCCCGCTTGGTCGTTGCTGGCGATGTCGGCGCCGAGTTGACGGCAGAACGGCAGCAGCTCGTCGTGCGGCACCACGTGGTTCACCAGCCCCCACTGCAGCGCGGTGGTGGCATCGACGAAGTTGCCGGTGGCGCTCATCTCCCGGGCGCGTCGCAGGCCGACCGCTTCGGGCAACAGCACGGTGAGGCCCCAGCCGGGCTGGATGCCGACCCTTGAATGCGTGTCGGCGAAACGGGCCTGCTCGGACGCCACCAGGAAGTCGCACGCCAGGGCCAGCTCGAGGCCGCCGGTGATGGCCACGCCGTTGATCGCCCCGATCAGCGGTTTGGTGAGGTCGGGGATTGGGCCGCGCCGCGGCCGTTGGGGCAACAGGTGCCGTTCGAGGGGCGCGTCGTCGAGCGACCCTTCGCCGCTGCCGAGCTCCTTCAAGTCGATGCCGGCGCAGAACGCGGGGTCGGCACCGGTGAGGATGAGCACATCGACGTCGTCGCGCCCGTCGGCTTCGGCGGCCAGCTCGGGGATGCGACGCCGCACCGCCGACGAGAGGGCGTTGCGGGCGCGGGGCCGGTTGAGGGTGATGGTGGCGACGCGGTCAGCGACGTCGAGCAGGACGATGTCGTCGCCGGACGCACCGGTGGCCGTGGTGTCGGGCATGGGTCAGACCTCCGAATCGGGCGGGACGAACTCGAACTTCAGGTCGCCGAGACGCACCAGCGTCGATGCGATCCAGCCGCCCATCGCGTTGAAGTGCTCGTCGAGCACTGACCCGTCGGACAGCTCCGCCTCGCCGAGCTCGTACGTGCCTTCGTAGGACACCTCGATGGCGAACTCGGACTCGGTGAGGTCGTGGCTGTAGCTGGTCTCGACCGTCGTGCCGGTGCGCTCCAGGCGGGCGTCGCCGATCATGCTGGACTCCTGCGGCAACACCGCGAGCACGTCGGCGGGATCGACGGCCGCCCGCAGACGCTGGATGCGGAACACGATCTCGACTTCGATGCGCGGCCGCTCGTCGGACTCCTCGGTGAGATACCAGTTGCGGTACGCGGTCTGCGACCACGTGGGCCAGTCGAGGCTGATGTCGGCCCGGGCCCGTGGCGGGAGACCCTCGCCGGGCAGGGAGTACGACGTCTCCCACGTGAGGTCGCCGAGCAGCACGTCGGACTGGAAGCGTTCCTCGAACGCCTGGCGTTCCAGGAAGGCGCTCTCGACGGCGTCGCGCAGCGCGCCGATCGCGTCGGTGAAGACGTGGTCGAGCATCGTGCGGACCTTAGGTCCCGCGTTGCCAGGCCGGGTGACGATCCGGCCCGCTGCTCGGCCGGCGGGGCGCTCGGCGGATGGGTCCGTTCGCGAGCTTCACGGCAGGTCGATGGGGACGACGGTGGCCGCGGTGGCCGTGCCTTGGCCGCTGGCGTCGGCGGCGTACAGGACCAGCACTGCCGAGCCCGACGGCATGCCGGCCGGCAGGTCGATCGATCCGGTGATGGGCGCGAACGCGCCGTTGGAACCACCGCGCAGGATCCCTTTGGCGAGCACGTGGGGCGACGCGTGGCTCCAGTCCAGCGCCCGGATCTCGACGTTGATGATGGCCTCGAACGCCGTGCTCTCACCCGTGACGGTCAGGTTGCCGCCGGTCACCGTGTGGCCCGTGACCTTGATGTCGGGGCTGTCGGCCGACGCGACTTTCCAGTTGCCGTCGCTGCCGATCACCCCGACATTGGTGGCGGCACCCCGGCCCCGGGCCTTCACGGTGGCGGTGCACTGCTCGGGCGCGCTGGTGAGCACCTCGTCGCAGCCCGTCACGGCCGGGTCGGCGATGTCGAGGTAGTCGGTGGCGAACGACTTCGCGGCGTCGAGCGGCTTCGCCGTGCCGGTGGCGCCGGTGGGCCAAAAGCCAGTGGCGAGCTTCCCGCCGAGGGTCGACGAGCCCGAGCTCGCCGTGGTCGACGCGGTGGCCGACGTCGTGCTGCTCGGCGCCGACACCGACAGCCCGGTGGTGGTGTTCGACGCCTTCTTCGACGAGCCGCAGCCGGCGACGATGCTGGCCAGCAGCGCCACGCTCAGCGCGGCGACCGCGAGGGGCCGGGTTGGCCGGACCGATGTGGTGGGGTGCGCTCGGTGTGACACAGATCCTCCCGCTGGGTTCAGTGGTCGACGCTTCGGGGCCGTGACCGTCAAAGGTCGTGGCCTCAGGGGGTCATGAAGATGATCGGCACGGACAGGTCGAGGTCGCGCGTGCGCAGTGTGGCCAATTGGCGGCCGGGCTGCACCGCGTCCTTGATCGGGTTGCACAGGCCGCCGAGTGCTCTTGCGGTGGCTTCCAGGTCCGCGACGACCATGGCCAGGCCGTACAGGCGGGTGGGCCGGTCGTGGGTGGGTGTGGTGGGGGCCACGAGCTCGAGGATGACTTCGCCGGCGCGGAAGAAGCGCTGTTGCATCGGGATCGAGAAGTTGTCGGCGTCGCGCACTCGCCGCAGTGGCCATCCGCCGGCTTCGAAGGCCGCGGCCGTGGTGGCGCCGTCGGCCGACGTGATCACCAAGTGGTCGAGTCGCTGCGACCCGTTCGGGTGCTGCGCGGGCTCGGGCGGCAGCCGCTTCGACGTGGTGGTGCGGATGCCGTCGAGGTCGGTGATCAACGCGCCGCCCGTGACCCGGGGCGCGTCGCGCAGCGACCAACGCCGGATGCCGCGCTTGCCGTTGGACCCATCGCGACCCACCAACTCGAGGCGCACCGTGCCGATGCGGCACGTCCCGTCGTCGTCGACCGTGAAGCCGGCCGTGCGCCAGTCCTCGGCGTCATCGGCGATGGTCAGCGCGTCGATGGTCGGCGTCACGGCGCCAGCCTACGGACTCCGGCCTGCCGCCACGGCACAGTGGGGGCGCGACGGTGCCGTGGCGCTACGGTGACGTCGCCGGTCGGTCGAGCCGCCGGCCACGGGCCGTGCTGCACCCAAACCAACGGGCCCGCGTCGGGCGCTGGTGATCTGGGGGGCGTGCAGGTGGGGCTGAAGAAGGTCGTGGTCGCCGTCGTCCTCCTCGGGTGCTTGGCCCCGATGCTGTTCGGCGGCGCCCCAGCGGGCGCGGCGGCCACTGCGGACAGCGGGAGCTCGGCCAGGTCGGCGTCGTCGGCTGCGACGGCGCCCACCACCGTCTTTGGGCACCACACGATGACCGGCCAGCCGGTGGTGTGCGCACCCGCGCACGGTGGCATCCGCGTCTGCGACGGTCACGAGCGCGGCTCGGCCGCATCGGACCTTCGCCTGGAGAGCTTCGACGGCACACCGCTGGCCTTCTACGTCACGCTTCCGGCTCAGCCCGCCCGCGGCGGCCACGGCGGCCCGTACCCGCTGGTGGTGCAGAGCCACGGTTGGGGTGCGCCGCCGAGCGGCCCGAACGACGCGCAGTACGGCGGGCCGACGGCCCGTCAGTGGGCGGCGAAGGGCTATGCCGTCCTGCAACTCGCCGCCCGTGGCTGGGGTGACTCGTGTGGCAGCGTGGCGTCGCGGCTCGTGAACGTCACGGCCTGCTTGCACGGCTACGTCCACCTCGACGACTTCCGCTACGAGGCCCGCGACGTGCAGTACGCGGTTGGTCTGCTCGTCGACGGACGCATCGCTGACCCCAACCGCATCGGCGTCACCGGGGAGTCCTACGGCGGCGGCGTGTCGCTCGACCTGGCGACGCTCGAGAACCGGGTCATGGCCGCCGACGGGTCGCTCCATCCCTGGAAGAGCCCCCGCGGCGTGCCGTTGCACGTGGCCGCCGCAGTGCCGTTCGCCGCCTACAGCGACTTGATGTACTCGCTGCGGCCGAACGGGCGGACGCGGTCGTCGCAGGTCACCCCGCTCGCCGCGGACCTCTGGCCCGCCGGGGTGGAGAAGGCGTCGATCGTCAGCGGTCTGTTCCTCGTTGGTGGTCTCGGCGCGTATTACGCCCCCCCGCTGCTCGACTCGCAGGCCGACCTGTTGACGTGGTTCGCCACCATGGCCGCCGGCGAGCCGTACTCGACGCCGGAGAACCGGTCGATGATCCGCCAGGCCGCCCAGTTCCACTCCTCGTACTTCCTGCTCGCCGGCGCCTTCGGGGCGAAGCGGCAAGCGCCGGCGCCGCTCCTGCTCGCCAACGGGTTCACCGACGATGTGTTCCCCGCCGACGAGGTGCTGCGGTACTACAACCTGGCTCGGGCCTCGTTCCCGACGAACCCGATCGAGGTGTTCCTCGCCGACATCGGCCACCAGCGCGCCAACAACAAGGCCCGCGACACGGGGTTGCTCCATCGCCGTGTCGAGGCGTTCTTCGACCACTACTTGAAGGGCGCCGCATCCGGCTCCGCTGTGGGCGTGACCGCGCTCACCCAGACGTGCCCGGTCTCGTCGCCATCGGGTGGGCCGTATCGCGCCGCGACCTGGGACGCGCTGCATCCCGGCGAGGTCGCGTACACCTCGCGGGCGGCGCAGACCGTGCTGTCGACGGGCGGCAACCCGCTCGTCGCGAAGGCGTTCGACCCCATCCTCGGCGGTCTGGCCTGTACGACCGCGCCCGCCGGCGGTGCCTTCCCGGGCGTCGCGAGCTATTCCCTCCCGGCGGCCACCGGGTCGGGTTACACGCTGCTCGGCGCGCCGCAAGTGACCGCGGACTACCGGGTCATCGGCGCCTTCCCGTACCTGGCAGCCCGGTTGGTCGACGTGGATCCCGCCACGAACACGGAGACCCTTGTGGCACGGGGCATCTACCGGATGAACCCGAGGCGTCCCGACGGCCGCCAGACGTTCGAGCTCCACGCGGGGGCATGGCACTTCGCGGCCGGCCACGTCCCGAAGTTGGAACTGCTCGGCACCGACCTCCCGTTCTCCCGACCCTCGAACGGCGTGTTCTCGGTCACGGTGTCGAACCTCCAGCTGCGCTTGCCGGTCCACGAGGTTCCGGGCGCCCGCGGGGTGCCGAAGGTGGTGACCCGACCAGCGACCACGCGTCTGGCGCCTCGCCCTCACGACCCGCGCGGGTAGGTCGCTGCGCACGCCTATCCGCGCCTCGCCCTCAGGACCTGCGCGGGTAGGTCGCTGCGCACGCCTGTCCGCGCAGGTCCTCAGGACCTGCGCGTCCCGCTCGAGGCATTCGTGCCAGGCCAGGTCGCGCGGGCCGTACGATGTCGGTCCGTCACGGGCTGTAGCGCAGCTTGGTTAGCGCGCCTGCTTTGGGAGCAGGAGGTCGGGAGTTCGAATCTCCCCAGCCCGACTACGAGCAGGCCGCCGGGAGACGCGTGGTCGGCATCGTGAACTGCCGGACGAAGTCCCACGCGCCTTGCGCGCCGTTCGGCGCCTTCCGGTCGGCGTAGCCAGCCCACTTGGTGTCGTCCGTCGGTCCGCCGGGCCACTTGTGCGGCATGCCGTGGATCAGCCATTTCTCGGCCACCAGGCAACCGCCGGGGCCGCGGTACGTGCTGACGTCGTAGCGGTAGCCGCCCGGCTCCCTTTGGTGGCTGATGCTGGCTGGGGTCAGGGCGAGCGGCGCGTTCTGATGGCCGCTCAGCGCCAAGTCGCCGGTCCGCAACGCTTGCTCCAACGCCTTCTCTCCGCACTGGTGCGGAAACGCCAGGTCGGCGTCTGACGTGATCACCATGGTGGGGACGACTCGGGCACGCGGCCCCATCTCGGCAAAGGCGAGCTGCGCGCTGAGCTCGACGGGGAGGCCAGTACCTGTCGTGAAGCAGAACGCGTCCATGTAACCGGCGGACTCGACGTTGACCGCGGCGGTGTACAAGTCGGGGTACGACGCGGTCAGCGCGGATTGCATCAGCCCGCCGGCCGACACCCCCACCACGTACACGCGGCGGGGGTCGATCGGCGCCCGCGTCATGGTGTCGCGGGTCAGGGACGCGATCGCTGCTGCGTCCCCGTAGCCACGGAAGTACGTCAGGGGGTCGTAGAACAACCAGGACTGGTTGATCGGTCCGGGGGCGATTCGGCCGACGTCGTCGACGTCGGGGTACAACACCACGAAGCCCTCACGCTCGGCGATCCGGTTGAACCCGGTCGCGTGGATCTCCTGCTCCGCCGTCGTCTGGGCGCCGTGGACCATCACGACGAGCGGCACGCGCCGGCCGGGCCGCAGCGAGCGCGGTACGTACTCGATGAACCGGTAGGTGCGGTGGTGGAACTTGTACCGGCCCGCGATGGTCCGACCCGGGTCTGCTGCGGCACCGGAGGTGTGCGCGCTCGCGCCCGCGTGCGCCGCGGGTGCAGCTCCGGCGCTGGCCGGTCCCACCGCCATGCACGCCACCGCCAGCATCGCTGCTGCCGCCAGCCCGATGATCCGCCCTGCATGTCGCTTGTCTCCCAGCACGCCGCCATCTTCGCCCCCCGCCGCGCCGCGTCCTGCCCGCGTGGCGGAGTCGGCTGCCTAGATCGCTTCGAGCTCCATGCCGGCCGTCTCGGGAAATGACACGGCGATCATGGCCGCGGCCAACACGGGACCCAGCGAGAGCAGGAGCACCACGGTCGGGAGGCTTCCTGCGCCAGCCAGCAGGCCGCCGGCCAGCACGAAGCTGAGCGACTGGCCGACATAGCGGGCACCGTTCGCGAACGAGTTGCCGAAAGACCGCATCTCGGTGGCGAACAACTCGGCGCCGAACCCGGTACCAGTGGGCCACGCGCCGAACGACCCGGCGTAGACCAGCGCCAATGACGCGAACAGCTCCAATTCCCCCCGGGCCACATGGAAGAAGCAGTACAACCCGATGACACCGATCGCCACGAAGGCGCACAGCACCGGCTTGCGCCCCAGCACGTCGCTCGCGGCACCGGCGAGCAGGAGGATCGGCAGGGCGAGCGCCCCGGACGCCACCAAGGTCAGGCTCGCCTGCGAGCCGCTGAGGTGCCGTTGGGACTGCATGAAGTCGACGACGTAGACGGTCGCCTGCGCGGTCAGGTTCATCAGCAGTGCGACGGCGCAGACGAGGAGGAGGCGTTGGCGATGAGGTGGGCGGAGTAGCCGGCGCCAGGCGGTGACGTGGAGGCCGCTGCTCACGACCGAGCGGTACCGCTCGGTCTCGACGAGGGACCGCCTCAGGCGCGTGACCACGAGCACCATCGGTAGCGCGCCGAGGTACAGCCAGCGCCAGGAGAGGTCCAACGGGCTGAGCAGGGTGCCGTTGACGATGGCAGCAGCACCAGTGCCGAGCGCAGAGGACATCGCGAGCCACCCGAACCCGAAGCCGCGCGCACCAGCGGGCAGGGCTTCGGCGACGACCGTCCAGACCAGTGCGACTTGGAGGACCAGGAAGAAGCGAGCCGCGCACTGCAGCGCGACAAACGTCCCGAGATCGGGTGCGGCAGCAGTGGCGGTGGTCATCACCGTGTAGCCGACCATCGCGACGAGCAACGTGCGCCGGCGTCCGTGACGGTCGGCCCAGCGGGCACCGATTACCGCGGGTAGCGCGCCGAGGTAGATGACGGCGATCCAGAGGGCCGCCGTCGACTGGCTGATGCCGAACGTGTCGCGCAGAGGCTTCAGCGCCACGGTGATGATGGTGAAGTCGTAGCCCTCGAAGAACATGGCCACACCGAGCACGAGCAGCAGGCGCCAGTGGGTGGGATCGAGCAGGTGCCGCGAGCCGATCAGCCCCGCGCCCGGCGGTTCGGCGGTGGGAGGGACATCGCTCACCTCCGTGCCCAAGGGATCTGGGTGACGGGCCAACGTGGACCTAACCCTGCCGCTCGGGGACTCGTCGGCGGAGACGGCGCGCCTCGTTGGGCAGCAGGCTGGGATCGTCGAGGCGATGCGCCAAGGCTCGCCCGATCCAGACGCCGTCGATCCCTCCCAGCGCGCGTCGGTACTGGCCCGCGACCAGCCGCTGGCCGAGCCGGCCAACCACGCGATCGAGTGCTCCGCCGGGTACCTGCGAGAACGTGATCAGCACCCAGGTGAGCGCTTCGTCGAGACCTGGCGGACCACGGCGGGCACCTTGCCAGTCGATCAGCACCGGCCCGGACGGGCCGAGGATGACGTTGCCGGGGTGCAGATCGGTGTGCAGCAACGTGTCGCCCTCGCCCGATGGGCACGTGAGCCATTCGGGTCCGGGTACGGCGTGGACCAGATGGTGCAGCTCTGCGAGCACGGCGGCGTGGCGGCGCAGTGTCCAGGGCTTGGTGATGAGCGCGTCGAGCATGGTGGGTCCCGTCACGTGCTCCATCACGATGTCGGGGCCGCTCGCCTCGAACACTTGCGGCACCGGGACGCCGTTTGACTTCGCGAGCCTCATCACTCGCACTTCGGTGTCGACCTCGATCCGGGCGTCGCGGTAACGCCGAAGCACCCGGCCGCCCCCGATGTCGAAGGTGTCGCTCCATCGCCCGCTCCCGATGAGCCGCCCTGGCGCGGACGATGTCGTCACCGCTCCCGCCCAAGGCGCGGCGCTGCTTTGAACATTGCGTCTGCGTTGCGAGGGTGTTCGCGACGGGGATCGATCCTGAACTGCTGCTCCGGCACGAGCGCACGCGCTTCTGTCGCCCAGCCAGCGATGGCCTCGGCGAGGCGGAGCCCGAAGAGCGCCGCCATCCGGGCGTAGCTCGCGTCGGGGATTGAGGCGAGCAGCTCGTAGAAGGCGCGGTAGCGGTCTGCATCCTCGGCCGCTTGCTCGGCGACTTCGTCGAGCAGCCCAGCGGTGGCCGCAGGAGCCCGGCGATGACCGAGGAAGGTCTTGAGCAGGAACGGGATCTTGAGCTGCACCTCGTCGGCCGGTGCGCGCTCGAGCCAGGCGTCGAGCGCTTGCTCACCCTCATTGGTCAACCGGAAGACCCGCTTGTCGGGGAGCCGCTCCTGGCTCACCGTCTGACCGTCGATCAACCCGAGCGGCTCGAGTCGGGACATCTCGGCGTACACCTGGCTCTTCGAGATCGGCCAGAACAGTCCCACGGACCGTTCGACGGCTTGGAACACGTCGTAGCCCGACATGGGTGCGATCGACAGCAGACCCATCACCACATACGACGGCGTCGACAGCCGCGGGCCGACCATCACGTCACTATATAGTCCAGACTGGACTAGGTCAACGGCGTCGGACGGTGCCCTTCAGGTGGGAGGGCCGAGGTCCTTCTCGCCATGGAACGTGGCGATGGGGTTGTCGTTGAAGTTGTGGATGCGGCGGTAGCCGGCGGCCTCGTACAGGGCGATGGCGTGCGGTTGCCGGGGCCCGGTGTCGAGACGGGTGGCCCGGAACCCGAGTTCGCGAGCGAGTGCTTCGAGCGCGGCGAGGAGCTGGGCTGCGACGCCTTGGCGACGGGCCGCAGGCACCACGAACATGCGTTTGATCTCACACGTGCCGTCCCCGAGGTCCTTCAGGCCGTCGACGCAGATGGCAACGCCGCCGCGCCGACCGACGAGCAGGGTGCCGCGCGGTGGCGTGAAGTCGGCGGGTCCAGCGCTCGGCATCGATGCGTCGTCGATGTCGAGGCCGTCGTACAGCTCGGCCATCTCGCCCCGCATCGCGTCGAGCAGGTCGGTGGCAGGCGACTGGTCGGCGGGGGCCGGTTCGAACACCACGGCGGTGGGCACGCCCTGACGCTACGTCGCCGGCGCGGTCCTCCAACGGGTGGGTCCGCGTCTCGGGTGCGCCGAGCGACGAATCTGGTGTGACCATGCACAAGGTCCGTGACTTCTGCGCACGGGTGGTCGGCGGGGCAGCGCTCATCGGTGTCGTCGCGTGGACGCTCGTGGTCTCCGCTCTCGCCGCGCCCGTCGCGGCCGCGCGCGCGGTGCCGGGGCAGACCCCGCCGTCGAGCAGGTCGACCACGACCACCCCGACCACCGCAGCGACGACCACCACCGGAGCAGCTGCGTCGACCACGGCGCCGGGCACCCCGAAGAAGCTGCTGATCGTCGGCGACTCGGTCATCAAGGGCGTCGAGGTCTACGGGCAGTTGCCCACGCTGCAGGCTGCGCTGCCTGGCTACGCGGTCACGTTCGACGCCGAGGAGAGCCGCAGCACCGTGGGCGGCGCCGGCGTGATCTTGTCGCGCAACCCCGCCCAGTTCGACACCGTGATCGTGTCGCTCGGCACGAACGATGCCGGCTCACCCGAAGTGTTCAAAGGCCGGGTCAAGACGGTCCTCGACGAGCTGAAGGCCGTGCCGCACGTGTTTTGGACCACGGTCCACGAGCGGGGTCGGTACGCCAAGGAGTACACGGCGTCGAACCTCGCACTCGACGAGGTCGCGGGCCAGTACCCCAACACCAAGGTGATCGACTGGAACGCGTTCGCCAACACGCTGGCGCCCGCCGAGCTGGCCGGCGACGGCCTGCATCTGTTGCCGGCGTCGGCAAAGGCCATGGCCACGCTATTGGCCCAATCGGTGCTCGGCACCACGCCGTACTCGCGCTCCACCGCGCCCACCACCACCGCTCCGCCGACCACCGCATCCGCCACGACCGGGTCGCCGACCACGACCGCCTCGTCGAGTGGGTCGGGGTCGTCCTCGAAGGGCTGGCTGATCGGCATCGTCGTCGGCGCGGTGCTGCTGGTGGGATTCCTGGCCGCGGCCGTCGCGGGGTGGCGCCGGTCGAAGGCCCGCCGCCGGGAGGAGCGCAAGGCCCGCCTCGACAAGCTGTTCGGCCCCTCGGGGTCCGGCGACCTCGGCGCACCACCTGGAGGCGAGGTGGCGTGGACGCCGGTCGTTGCGTCGCTCGACGACGCGGAGCCGGAGCCTTTGCCGGAACCCGAGCCTCTGGCCGAACCCGAACTGCTGCCAGAATCCGAGCCCGAGGCGGCTGCCGAGGACGAGGTCGCTGCCGCCCCCGCGCCAGCTCCAGAGACCGAAGCGGACCCCGGCCCGAGTCCCGACGCCGACCCGCCGGTGGCGGACCGATCGAAAGTGCTGCTGTTGCCGCCGTCGCCACGAGACGCGACCGGCGACCCGGCGACGACGGCCGGGTCGGGCGAGGAGGTGTCCGACGACCCGCCCTTGTCGGATCACTCCTACACCCACGACGCGCCCAGGCCGGTCGCCGCCGCGCCGGCCGACTCCGGCGCGGCCGATCAACCGGCGGGCGAGGGGTCCGACGACACCGGCATCGCACCGGTCGACTGACGTCGCCGCCGCGCCCCGCGCACCACGGCGACGGCGCCCGCGGCCACCACCCGCACCACCGTCCAGAACGCCACGATCCCTGAACCTGCCGCCACCCGAGGACGTGGCTGAAGCCAGCGTGACGTCCTCGTTGCGGGTGTCCTTCTTCCTTCGCGCCGTAGCCTCTACGTCCTGTGCGACCAGTCGGACCTGTCGTGACCGAGGCCGGCGCGGACGAGCGATGCCCCTCGTGCCACGCGCCGGTCCAAGAGTCGTGGCTCACGTGCATCCATTGCGGTGGTCCGCTGGCGGTCGCGGCCGAGCTTCCCGTGGGCACGCTGCTGCGCGAGGGGCGCTACCGGTTGCTGCGCGTGCTCGGGCGGGGCGGCTTCGGCATCACGTACGAGGCCGACGACGCGCGCCTGCACCGGCGGGTCGCGATCAAGGAACTGTTCCCCGAGTCGGTGGTGCGCCACGGCACCATGGCGCTCGCCGCACCTGAGGCCCGCGCCGCGTTCCGCGACGCAAAAGGCCGGTTCCTCGGCGAAGCGCAGGTGCTGGCGCGCTTCGACCACCCGGGCATCGTGCGGGCGTACGAGGTGTTCGAGGCGCACAACACCGCGTACCTGGTGATGGAGCTGATCGAGGGGCGGACGCTCGCCGACCTGCTCCGCGAGCACGGCCCGATGCCCGAGGCGCAGGCCGTGAGCGTGGCGGCGCGCGTGGCGCCCGCGCTCGAAGCCGTCCACGACGCCGGTGTGCTGCATCGCGACGTGAACCCGTCGAACATCGTGCTGACGCCAACGGGCCGGGTGGTGGTGATCGACTTCGGGATCGCCCGCCGTTACGACGGGTCGACCACCGGGCCGCTCACGCGCATGGTGACGCCTGGCTACTCGCCGCCCGAGCAGTACGCGGAAGCGGCCGCGCTCGACGTGTCGTCCGACGTGTACGGGCTGGCCGCCACCCTGTACCGGCTGCTCACTGGGACGGCGCCGACTTCCGCGCTCGACCGCCAGCAAGGTCGACGGCTCGCCGCTCCTCGCGAGCTGCGTCCCGACCTGTCGAAAGACGTGAGCGACGCGGTGCTCGACGGGCTCGAGCTCGACCCGCGCCACCGACCTCAGTCGATGCGTGCGTTCGTCCGCCGCCTCGGGGTCGCCGTGCCGGAGCCGGGCGATGCCCGAACCGAGCTCGCAGGTCCGGCGGGTGTGGTCGACGGCCACACCGAGGCAGCGCCCGTGCGCGACGCGCACGTACCTCCGCCGGCTCCGGCGCTGAACCAGTCTGCGCCCCCGCCGCCGGCACCCGTGCTGGTCCCGCCCGTCGCCGTCGCCCCGCCCGTCGCCGTCGGTCCTCCCATGGCGGGGCAACCAGGCGCGCCCCCGGTCGCGGCGGCGCCGGTGGCGGGGTGGGGGGTGCCGGGGCGGTGGAAGGTCACGCTGCCCGTCGCCGTGGCCGCGGTGGCGCTCTCGTCGGCGTCGGTCGTGCCGGTGAGCGGCCTGTTGGCGCTGGTGGCGCTGCCGTTGCTCGCCACGCTCGGCGACTTGGTGGTGCACGACCATCGCCTGCGCACCGGGCAGGCCTCGCGGCGCTGGCACCAGTGGCCGCACTCGACGGTGGCACCGCTGCGTGCCGTCCGCAACTTGGGCGTCGCGCTCGGCTGGGCGGTGCCGGGCCTGGCGATGGCGGGCGTCACGATCGTGGCAGGCGTGCTCACCGACAGCCCGCGCTGGTCGACGTTGCACGACGTGCTCGTTCGGGTGGGCGGCGCCCTGGCGGGGTGCCTGCTGCTGTGGGCGTGCGCGAAGGGTGGTCCGACGTTCCAGTCAGGGCTCGGCGTCGATCGTGCCGCGGGCCGCTTCGTGGATCAGCGCGGCAAGCTGCTCCAAGCGGGCTGGGTCCTGTGGATCGTGGCGATCGGAGTCACCGCGTTCGGGCTGTGGCTCAGCCCTGAGGTCTGGCCGTTCGGCCGCTGAGCGCCCGACCGGAACAGACCCGGCCGATCACATCCCTGGCCCGGAGGCCGGTGTGATCAGCTGCCGCGTTTGCCCGCGTTGGGCTTGCGGCCGTGGTTGGCCTTCTTGCGGCGCGCGTTGATCTTCTTCTTCAAGGTCCGCTTCGACATAGCGGATCGAGGTTAGAAGGTCGGGTGGGTGGCGGTCCAAGCGACGAGGTCGTCGGCGCCCATCGTGTTCACGATCCGCTCGGCTTCCACGCCTGCGGCGGCCGCCTTCTGGCATCCCAGAGGTTGCCATTCGAGCTGGCCCGGCGCGTGCGCGTCGGTGTCGATGCTCAACAAGCAGTCCCATTCGAGCGCGAGCTGCAGCAGCTCTTCGGGCGGGTCCTGGCGCTCGGGGCGGCAGTTGATCTCGACGGCGGTGCCGAAGCGGGCGCACGCGGCGAACACGAGCTCGGCGTCGAACGTGGCCTGGGCCCGGCCGCCTTTGCCCGGCTCGCCTTCGTCGAGCGGACCGGGCCGTGAGCCGTGCGGCATCTTGCGACCGGTGCAGTGGCCCAGGATGTCGACGTTGGGGTCGGCCACCGCCTGCACCATCCGCTCGGTCATCGCCCGGTGCTCCATCGACAGCTTGGAGTGCACGCTGGCGACCACCACGTCGAGCTCGGCGAGCAAATCGGCATCTTGGTCGAGAGAGCCGTCGGCGAGGATGTCGACCTCGATGCCGGTGAGGATCCGGAACGGCGCCAGCTCTTCGCGGAGCTGGTCGATCTCCTCGAGCTGTGCGCGGAGCCGCTCGCGGTTGAGGCCGTGGGCGATGGTGAGCCGGGGGGAGTGGTCGGTGACCACGAGGTACTCGTGACCCAGCGCTTGTGCGGCCTCGGCCATGGTGCGGATCGATGCGCCGCCATCGGACCAAGTGGAGTGCGTGTGGCAGTCGCCCTTCAGCGCGTCGCGCAGCGCGCTGGCGGCGGCGTCGCCGCGGTCCACCACGGTCGCGGCTTCGAGCTCGGTGATCCGCTGCGGTGTGTGACCGTCGAGCGACTCGACGATCACTTGGGCGGTCGACTTCCCGATGCCCGGCAGGTCGGTGAGGCGGTTGCGCTGGTGCAGGCGGCGGATCTCGTCGGACCCGACCTCGCGCACCGTCTCGGCGGCCTTCACGAACGCTTGCGCCTTGCGACCCGGCGCCAGACCGCGATCGAGCAGGTAGGCCACTCGTTCCAGCGCGGCCACCGGCTCGTCGGCGTACGGCTCGGTCGGGGCGTCGGCGGCAGTGGCCATCTCCGCGACGGTAGCCCCGGCGGCTCGTCAGGAGAGCAGGGCGGTGGGGACGTCGACCAGGCGGGCGCGCAAGTACTCGCCGAGACCCTTCGCCTGTGCGTCCGTGCGGGTGGAGTCGGCGACGCCGCGGCCGAGCAGGCCGTGCACCACGAAGTTCACCGCACGCAGGTTGGGCAGCGAGTGGCGTTCGACGGGTAGGTCGGCAGCTTCGGGCAGCAGCTCGCGGAAGCGGTCGACGGTGACGTACCCGTCGAGCCAGGCGAACGCGGCGTCGGTGCGCGCCCACAGACCGACGTTGGCGTTGCCGCCCTTGTCGCCCGAGCGCGCGCCCACGACGGTCCCGAGCGGTGCGCGGGTGGTGAGGGCGGACGGCACTGCAGGGGCGGTCGGTGCGGTCGTCAGGCCGAGATCTGGCGACGCGTTGTCGGTGGCGGGGTGCCAGGAGACGTCGCCGACCATCTCGCCGTCGAGCCAAACATGCTGGGTGATGTTGCTGCCGTCGACCAGCGCCGGCCAGTACACGCCGAACGGCTTCGCGCCCGTGGGTGGGCTGGTCATGAAGAAGCCGGGGTAACTGGCGAGCGCCATCTCGATCGCGGGGTTCGAGAAGGCCCGACCGACCTTGGCCTGGTCCCGGTCCTTCACGGTCACGCGCAGCTCGGCCAGGGCCTGGTCGTTCGTGGGTGGGTCGGCAACGTCGTGGCGCACGAGCTGATCATCGACCTCGTCGAACGCCTCGCGGCCCCCGGGAACGTGCTTCCACAGCGTGCGCTCGGCGAGCTCTGCCTTGGCCTCGATGTCGAGGCCGGTGAGCACGAACGTCATCGCGTTGCGGAACCCGCCGGCATAGTTGATCGCCACTTTGGCGCGGTCGGGGCGCGTGTCGCCGCGCACGCCGGTGATCGCCACGCGGTCGGGACCGTCGTCGGCGAGCTGGATCGTGTCGAACCGTGCGACCACGTCGGGGTTGGCGTACTCGGGCCCCGCGATCTCGTACAGCAGCTGCGCCGTCACCGTGCCGATCGAGACGAGCCCGCCGGTGCCGGGGTGCTTGGTGATCACCGACGACCCGTCGGCGTGGACCTCGGCGATCGGGAAGCCCGGGTGCTCTAGGTCCGGCACCTCGCGGAAGAACGAGTAGTTGCCGCCCGTGGCCTGCGCGCCGCACTCGATCACGTGGCCGGCCACCACCGCTCCGGCGAGGGCGTCGAGGTCCTCGGGCGACCACCCGAAGCGCCATGCCGCCGGCCCGACCACGAGGGCCGCGTCGGTGACGCGACCGGTGATCACCACGTCGGCGCCGGCGTCGAGGGCGGCTTTGATGCCGAACCCGCCGAGGTACGCGTTCGCGGTGATCGGGGTGACACCGGCGTCGACGAGCGACTCACCGGTGTCGAGGTTGGCGAACCGCTCTCCGGCAGCGGTGAGTTCGGGGAGGCGGGGCAGGAGGTCGTCGCCCTCGACATGCGCGATCCGCGGTGACAGCCCTTGCGCTTCCGCCACCGCCCGGACCGCGGCGGCGCATCCGGTCGGGTTCAGCCCGCCCGCGTTCGCCACGACTTTGATGCCGCGCACGAGGCACGTGGCGAGCACCTGGTCCATCTGCGTCACGAACGTGCGGGCGTAGCCGGCCTCGGGGCGTTTCACCCGCTGGCCCGCAAGGATCAACATGGTGAGCTCGGCGAGCCAGTCGCCGGTGAGCACGTCGATCGGCCCGCCTTCCACCTGCTCGCGGGCGGCGGCCAGGCGATCGCCGAAGAACCCCGAGCAGTTCGCGATGCGCAGCGGTTCGTCGGGCGGGCCCGAGGCGGTCACCGCTGCCGCTCCTCCTGCCGCTGGGCCGCGATCCCACCGGATCGGTCGGATTTCGGCCCAGCTTCGAGCACGACGAGCACTTGGCGGGCGTCGACCTGGTCGCCGGGCGCGACCAGCACGTCGATCACGGCACCGTCGATGTCTGCCGTCAGGCGGTGCTCCATCTTCATCGCCTCCATCACCACGAGGGTCTGGCCGGCCAGCACCGTGTCGCCCACGGTCACCTCGACCGCCACCACCGTGCCCGGCACCGGCGCCGAAGGCCCGTGCGCCGACGCGTCGCCGCTGCTCGTGGCGAAGCGTGGCACGGTGCGCAGCTCGGTCTGCCAGCGGCGGTCGTTCACCCACACCCGGCAGCCTCCGGGGTCGTCGAGGTCGCCGACCACGTTGACGTCGGCGTTCACGCGGAGGCCGTCGACCTCCATCTCGACGCGGTCGCCGTTCACCCACACACCCTCGGCGCTGCCCGCAGCCACCTCGTTGCCGTCGCGGGTCACTGCCACGGGCATCCGGGCGCCCGAGCGGGGTGGCGGCCCGTACACCACCTCCAACACCTCATCGGGCGAGCCGGCCACGGCGAAGGCCTGGCGCGCCGGTGCGGCGCCGACGTTGCGCCAGCCCGCCCGCGCCACTTTCGGGAGGCCCGCGCTCGTGGTCGCGGCGTCGCGGCGGGCGCGCAGCGCCAGGGCCGCCGCGATCGCGTGGCGCTGCACCACCTCGGCCGGCGGCGCTGCGGTGAGCGTGTCCGGGTGATCGTCGAAGAACCCGGTGTGCGCGTGTCCCGCCGCGAACGCCTCGTGCTCGAGCACGGCCACCAGCGAGTCGCGGTTGGTGATGAGCCCGTGCAATCGCATGGCACGGAGCGCCCGTGCGAGGCGCCCCGCCGCGGCGGTGCGGGTGGGGGCGTGCACAACCACCTTCGCCAGCATCGGGTCGAAGTGGGGCGACACGTCGTCGCCGCTGCGCACCCCCGAGTCGCACCGCACCCCCGCGGCCTCGCCGGGAGCCAGGTCGAACCGGTCGATGGTGCCGACCGACGGCATGAAGTCGTTGGCCGGATCTTCCGCGTACAGCCGCACTTCGATGGCGTGGCCGTCGGCGGTGATCGATTCCTGGGAGAGCCCGAGCACCTCACCCGCGGCCACGCGCAGCTGCAGCTCCACCAAGTCGACGCCGCAGATCTGCTCGGTGACCCGGTGCTCCACCTGCAGTCGCGTGTTCATCTCGAGGAAGTAGCACTCGTCGCCGGCCACCAGGAACTCGACGGTGCCTGCGCCGCGGTAGTCGACGCTGCGCGCGGCGGACACGGCGCTGGTGTGCAGCCGGTCGCGCAAGGCATCGGAGAGCCCGGGCGCCGGGGCTTCCTCGACCACTTTCTGGTGGCGGCGCTGCACTGAGCAGTCGCGGGTGAAGTAGTGCACCACGGTGCCGTCGGCGTCGCCGAACACCTGCACTTCCACGTGGCGCGGCCGTTCGAGGTAGCGCTCCAGGAACACGGACGGGTCGCCGAAGGCGGACGCGGCTGTTCTGCGGGCGCTCGTGATCGCGTCGGCCAACGCCTCCGCGTTCGCGACCAACGTCATGCCTTTGCCGCCGCCGCCCGCGGCCGCTTTCACCAGCAGTGGGAAGCCGACCTGCTCGGCGGCGGCGGCCCAAGCGGCCGCGTCGTCGCCGTCGATCGTGGCGCTCGGCAGCAGCGGCACGCCCGCTTCCGCCACGCGGGCCTTCGCCACCACTTTGTTGCCCATCGCGTCGATCGCCTCGGGCGAGGGCCCGACCCAGGTGAGCCCCGCGTCGATCACCGCTCGTGCGAACGCGGCGCTCTCCGCGAGGAACCCGTAGCCGGGGTGCACTGCGTCCGCGCCCGTGCGATGGGCCGCGGCGAGGATCTTGTCGATGTCGAGGTACGTCTCGGCCGCAGTGACTCCTTCGAGTGGCACTGCCTGGTCGGCCGTGATCACGTGCGGTGCGAACTGATCGGCTTCGGCGAACACCGCCACCGTCGACAGCCCGAGCTGTTGCGCGGTCTCGAAGATCCGCAGGGCGATCTCGCCCCGGTTCGCCACCAACAAGGTGCGGATCGGTCGGCGCGCCGGCGCCTCGGTCATGGCGCTCACATCCGGAACACGCCGAAGTTCGACGTGCCCTCCACTGGCCCGCTGTGCGCGGCCGACAGCGCGATGCCGAGCGCCGTGCGGGTGTCGCGCGGGTCGATGATGCCGTCGTCCCACAGCTGCCCGGTCGCGAACAGCGCGGTCGACTCGTTGTCGACCTGCTCTTCGAGCGCGGCGACCATGTCGGGGTTGCGGCCCTTGGTCACGATGTTCATCACCCCGGCGAGCTGCTTGGGGCCCATCACCGCGATGCGGTGGTTGGGCCACGTGAACACGAACCGCGGGTTGTACGCCCGGCCCGACATGCCGTAGTTGCCGGCCCCGTAGCTCACCCCGACCATGACCGTGAAGTGCGGCACGGTGGAGTTCGACACCGCGTTGATGAGCTTGGCGCCGTCTTTGATGATCCCGCCCTGCTCGTAGCGGGTGCCCACCATGAACCCGGTGATGTTCTGCAGGAACACCAGCGGGGTGTCGATGCGGTTGCACAGCTGGATGAACTGCGCGCCTTTCTCCGACTCCTCGCTGAACAAGATGCCGTTGTTGGCCAAGATGCCGATCGGAAAGCCGGCCAGCTCGGCCCACCCGCACACGAGCTGCGTGCCGTACAGCGCCTTGAACTCCTCGAAACGCGAACCGTCGACCACCCGGGCGATCACCTCGCGCACGTCGAACGGCAGCTTCGGGTCGGCCGACGGCACGCCGAGCAGCTCCTCGGGGTCGTGCACGGGCTCGTCGCCTGCCGCGCCGGCGCGAGGGCCGGGCCCGGCTTTGCGCCAGTTCAGGTGGGCCACGATGTCGCGGCCGATGCGCAGGGCGTCGGGCTCGTCGTCGGCGAGGTAGTCGGCGAGGCCTGAGGTGCGCGCGTGCATCTCCGCGCCGCCGAGCTCTTCTTCGTCGGCGTCCTCGTCGATGGCCATCTTCACCAGCGGCGGCCCACCCAGGAAGACTTTGGCGGCGTTGCGCTGCAGCACCGTGTAGTCGCTCATGCCGGGCACGTACGCACCGCCGGCCGTGGACGAGCCGAACACCAACGTGACCACCGGGATGCCGGCCGCGGACAGTTGCGTGAGGTTGCGGAAGCTCGCACCACCGGGCACGAAGATCTCGCGCTGGCGGGGGAGGTCGGCGCCGCCCGACTCGGTGAGGTTGATCAGCGGCAGGCGGTTCTCGCGGGCGATGTCCATGGCCCGCAGGGTCTTTTGCACCGTGGTCGGGCTCGACGACCCGCCGCGCACGGTGGGGTCGTTGGCGCTGATCACGCACTCCACGCCCGACACCCGCCCGATGGCCGTCACGCAGCCACCACCCACCGGGTCGAACGTGCCGTGCCCGGCGAGCGTCGACAGCTCCAGCAGCGGCGAGTCCTGGTCGACCAGCAGCTCGATGCGCTCGCGCACCAGCAACTTGCCCCGCTCGCGGTGGCGCTCCACATACTTGGGGCCGCCCCCCTCGAGCACGGTTGCCTCCACCGCGTGCACCTCGTCGAGCAGCGCCAACATCGCGTCGCGGTTCGCAGCGAACGTGTCGGACCGGGGGTCGAGGCGGGTCCCGAGGCGCTGCACCCGGGCGAGGCTACCGGCCGGCCTCACCGTCGGCCGGGTCTCACCCGAGATGGAACGAGCCGGCGCCGGCTACTGCCGGGGCGGCGCCGGGGCGCCCCCGGTACGCTCCGGCGGATGCCGGACCTCGCCGACTTGCTGGCTGATCTCGACGCCGAGAACGACGTGCTCGACGGGCTGGTGGCGCCGCTCGACCCGGACGGCTGGGCACGGCCGACACCCGCGCCGGGGTGGGATGTCGCCGCGCAGATCGGTCACCTCGCGTTCTTCGACGAGAAAGCGGTGCTTGCCGCCACGGATCCCGACCGGTTCGTGGCCGAGGAGCTTCCGGCGGTGCAAGCTGACCCCGAGGGCTACATGGCCGCGGCCGTGGGCCGGGCGCACGCCATGGCCGTCGCCGACCTGCTGGCGTGGTGGCGCGACGGCCGTCGCGCGTTCCGAGCGTCGTTCGCGGCGCTCGACCCGAAGGCCAAAGTGCCGTGGTACGGCCCGCCGATGAGCGTCACGTCGAAAGTGACCTCCCGGCTCATGGAGACGTGGGCGCACGGCCAGGACGTGGTCGACGCGCTCGCCCCGCTGGGCGCCACCCGGGAGCCGACGGACCGGCTGCGCCACATCGCCCACCTCGCCGTGCGGACTCGCGGTTTCGCGTATACCGCCAACCATCGCGCGCTGCCCGACGGCGACGTGCGGGTGGAGCTGGCCGCGCCCAGCGGTGACACGTGGACCTGGGGCGACCCGGCGCTGCCCGATCGGGTGAGCGGCCCGGCACTCGACTTCTGCCTGGTGATGACCCGCCGGCGTCACCACCTGGACACCGCGCTGGTCGCGGACGGCCCCCTCGCGGTCGAGTGGCTCGAGATCGGCCAGACCTTTGCCGGCCCGCCGGGGGAAGGTCGCCGCCCCGGGCAGTTCGCCTGAACCCGACGGCGCGACCGACCGATCGGGTCGCCGGGCGGCCCTGACCCCCGAACGGCGCCGGTAGCCTCGGACCGCTATGGAACGATTCGGGTTCGTCGGGTTGCCCAACGCCGGCAAGTCGTCGCTGTACAACGCACTGGCTGGCGGGGGCGCGCTGGCCGCACCGTATGCCTTCGCCACCAAGGACCCGAACGTCGGCGTCGCCAAGGTGATCGACGACCGCCTCGACCGCCTGGCCGAGATGTCGAAATCGAAGAAGGTCGTGCCGGCGTCGGTCGAGTTCGTCGACATCGGTGGGCTGGTCGAAGGTGCGTCGAAAGGTGAAGGCCTCGGCAACCGCTTCCTCGCCGGCATCCGTGAGTCCGACGCGATCGTGTTCGTGCTGCGCGCCTTTGCCGATGGCGACGTGCCCGGCCCCGCCGACCCGCTCGAGCACTTGCGGGTGGTCGAGATCGAGCTCACCCTGGCCGATCTCGAGTCGGTGCAGTCGCGCATCGACCGCCAGCGCAAGGCCGCCAAGCAGGACCGCTCCCTGGCCGACTCGGTGGCCGCGGCCGAAGCGGCGTTGGCCGTCCTCGAAGAGGGCACGCCGATCTACCGCCGCGACCTGTCCGGCGAGCAGCGCGCCTTGCTGAAGCCGTGGTTCCTGCTCACCAACAAGCCGGTGCTGGCAGTGGTCAACGTCGGCGAGGACCAGCTCGAGTCGATCGACGACGTGATCGCGCCGGTCGTCGCCGAGTTGGGCGACCGCGCCGAGGTGCTCGGCATGTGCGTGCAACTCGAGGCGGAGGCCGCCGAGCTCACCGGCGACGACCGCGCCGAGCTGCTCGAGGGCTACGGGCTCGGCGAAGGCGCGCTGCCCCGGTTCATCCGCACCGCGTACCACCTGCTCGGCCTGCGGACGTTCTTCACCACGGGCGACAAGGAGAGCCGGGCGTGGACCTTCCGGGCGGGCGCCAAGGCACCGGAGGCGGCGGGTCGCATCCACACCGACTTCGAGCGCGGGTTCATCCGGGCCGAGGTGATCCACTGGGACGAGCTGCTCGACCTCGGCTCGTGGAACAAGGCGAGAGAAGCCGGGCGGATCCGGGTGGAGGGCAAGGACTACGAGGTCGCCGACGGCGACGTGCTCGAGTTCCGGTTCAACGTGTGAGGGCTGTGGCGCGATGACCGAGTCCAACGCATGGTTGCTGTGCGCCGATCGGGTCGTCGCCAGCCTCGAAGTCGCGTCGACGCGACGCGAACGCCGGCGCGGGTTGCTGGGTCGTGACGGCATCGACGGCGCGCTGTTGATCGAGCGGTGCCGGTCGGTCCACACGATCGGGATGCGGTTCCCGATCGACGTGGCGTTCCTCGACGCCGGCGGCGTGGTCGTGCGGATCGCCGCGCTCGGCCGGTGGCGGACGGCCAGCTGCCGGCGGGCGCGCCAAGTGGTGGAAGCCGAAGCGGGCGCGTTCGACCGTTGGGGCGTCCGCGTCGGCGACACGCTCGAGGTTCGACGCGGCAGCTGAGCTCGCCGGGGCAGCCGGGCGGGGGCTACGCGTGGACGGGTGGCCGGCGGTCGGCCCAGGGCACCGATTGCTCGAGCTGGCTCGCCACTTGGATGAGCAGGTCCTCCCGGCCGTACGCGGCCACGATCTGCACGCCGACCGGTAGCCCGCCGGCGGTCACGTGCAGCGGGAGCGAGACGGCGGGCTGACCGCTCATGTTGAACTGCGCGGTGTACTGCAGCAGGTTGACGAGTCGCTCGTAGCCATGCTCGGGGTCGGTCAGCCAGCCGAGCGGTGGTGGCGGGCCGTTGAGCACCGGTGACACGAGCAGGTCGTGCTCGCCGCCCCCGTCGCGCCACCATGCGGCGAGGCGACGCTCCCACCGGTGCAGCGACCGCACCGCTGCCAGGTACTGCGGCGCGGTCAGGGCCCTGCCCAGCACGGGGAACGCCTGGTTGCCGGGTTCGAGCTCCTCATCCGCGATCGGGCGACCGAGCAGCGACGAGTAGTGGTCGAGGTCGGCCACCAGCTCTGCGCTGATGATCGTCGGGAAGGCGGTCATGAAACCGGGATCGCCGATCTCGGTGGGGAACGCGACCTCGACGTGGTGTCCGAGCTGCTCGAGCGCCCTGCCCGCCGCGGCCACGGCCTCGGCGGCGTCCTCGTTTGGGGTGGCGCCTTGCATCAGCGGGTGGTCGAGCAGTCCGATGCGCAGCGTGCCCGGATCGGCGCCCACTTCCTGCGCGAACGACCGGCTCGGCGGCGGCGCGGTGTAGGGGTCACCTGGCGCCAGCCCGGCGATGGTGTCGAGGATCGCCGCGCTGTCGCGCACCGTGCGGGTGATCGCATGCTCGATCACGCCGCCCATCCACGCCTCGCCGAGGTCGGGGCCGAGGCTCACCCGGCCGCGGCTGGGCTTCAGGCCCACCAGCCCGCAGTTGGCGGCCGGGATGCGGATCGACCCGCCACCGTCGTTGGCGTGCGCCGCGGAGGTGAGCCCGGCAGCAACGGCGGCGGCGGAACCGCCCGACGACCCGCCGGTGGAGTGGTCGAGGTTCCACGGGTTGTGCGCCGGTCCGTAGGCGAGCGACTCGGTGGTGATCGAAGTGCCGAATTCCGGCACGTTCGTGCGGCCCACGAACACGAACCCCGCGCGGCGGAAGCGGGCGACCAGTTCGGTGTCGTGGTCGGCGACCAGGCCGGCCTCCTTCAGCGCCCGGTTGCCGCAGTGGATCGGGTCGCCCTCAGAGAGCGCGGTCAGATCCTTGAGGAGGAACGGCACGCCCCGGAACGGGCCGTCGGGTAGGTCGCCGGCGGCCTCGGTGCGGGCCTTGTCGAACCGCTCGTGGATCACGGCGTTGAGTTGCGGGTTCACCGACTCGATGCGGGCGATCGCTTCGTCGACGAGTTCGGTCGGAGACACCTCCCCCGAGCGGACGAGTTCGGCTTGGGCGGTTGCATCGAGCCAAGTGGTGTCAGCCATGGTTGGCACAGTACGCGGGCGGTCCCGGTGCTGCTTCGGCCCAACCGACTGATCAGCGGCCACGGTCCGGTGCGAGGATGGCGCCATGACGAGCGGCGTGCTGGTGGTGGTGGGCACCCCGATCGGCAACCTGGCTGACCTCTCGCCGCGGGCCGTCGAGGCCCTGGCCGGCGCGGATTCCATCTGTTGCGAAGACACGCGCCGCACCGGCCGCCTCTTGCAGCACGCGGGCATCGACGCCCCGCCGTTGATCGTCGCCAACGAGCACACCGAAGCGGGTGCAGCCGCGCGTGTGGTGGAGCGCTTGCACCGCGGCGAGCGCGTCGCAGTGGTCACCGATGCCGGGATGCCGGCGATCTCCGACCCCGGCGAACGGATCGTGGCGGCCGCGCTCGCCGCGGGCTTCGCCGTAGAGGTGGTGCCCGGCCCGTCCGCGGTGGTTGCTGCCGTGGCGATCAGCGGCCTGCCGACCGACCGTTGGGTGTTCGAGGGGTTCGTGCCCCGCAAGGGCCGCGACCGGACGGACCGCCTCGCCGAGATCGCAGCCGAGCGGCGCACCGTGGTGCTGTACGAGGCACCCCACCGCCTCGAACGCACCCTGGCCGACCTGGCCGCGGTCTGCGGCGGCGACCGGAAGGTGGCGGTGGCTCGCGAGCTCACCAAGCTCCACGAGGAGGTCTGGCGCGGCAGCCTCGGCGAGGCCACCGCGTGGGCGAGCGCCGCGCAACCCAGAGGAGAGCTCGTGGTGGTGCTCGACGGCATGGCCGCGGTGCCCCCGCCGGACGACGCCACGATCCTCGCTGCGCTCCGGGCCGAGCTCGACCGCGGATCGTCGACCCGCGACGCCGCGGCCACCGTCGCCGCCGCGCTCGGCGTCAGCCGACGCCGGACGTATCAGCTCGCGCTCGACCTGGCTCCACCCGAGTCGCGGTGAGCGCGTCCACACGCCGGGTTGTCCGCCGGTCGCCCCTCTACGCTGGGATCGTGCCGGAGGAACCGCCGCCGCTCGAGGAGCTGTACGAGCCCGATGTGCTGGCGCGCATCGACGCAGTGTTGGCGCACCACGGCGTGCGCGATGCCGACGCGTTCTTCGCTGACGGATCGGTCGACGGGCCGGTCGAGGGCGAGCCGGACGTGCCGCAGGAGCGAGGCCCGGTCAGCATCGAGGGCAAGGTGGCGGAGTGGGCGGCCCATTCGGCGGTGGGCGGCATGTTGCGTGGCGTCGGCAAGGCGGTCGAGGACCTCCTGCGCAACGAGATCGAGATCGTGCAGGAAGTGCACGACGAGAGCGCGGCCGGTGCCGACCACCGCCCGGTGCGGGTCGTGCTGGTGCCCGACGCGCCGAAGGCCAGCAAGGCGTTCGTGCGCCCCTGGTTGTTCGCCCGCCGTCGCGATGGCGGAGGCTGAGCCGGGCGGGCATCCCCGTCACTGTCACAGCCCGTCGGTACCTTCGCCTTCATGGAGTTGGCGGGGCGCATGGCGCGCAGCCCGGTGGTCGAGGAGTGTTCCCTGTCGGCGTGGTCGGGGCGGCCGGGCCGGTGCCGTTGGTGCGACGTGGTGCTGACGCCCCAACGCGCGGTCGCCGGCGACCTGTGGTGCTCGATGGCGTGCGACGACGAGTACCACCGCAACCATCGCTGGGAGCTGGCCCGCCTCACGGCGCTCGCACGCGACGATCACCGCTGCGTCCAGTGCGGTCTCGGGCCTGCGTCGGTGAGCGAAGGCCACTTCCTCCTGCGGGCGCTGTGCCCGATGGGCGCGGTCGAGGCCGCGGCGTTGTTCGACTCCGCCGAGTGGCGCCGGTTCCGGATCGACTGCCAGGTCGAGGTCCACCACCTGGTGGCCCGCGAGGGCGGCGGCTACGGGGCCGGCTGCCACCACCACCTCGACGGGTTGGCCACCTTGTGCCATCGCCACCACGCCGAGATCACCGCGGCCCAGGTGCGCCACATGCGCGCCGTCTGAGTGGCGGCGGCCGGCCCGGCCGGGGTCAGGTGAAGCGGCGCAGGCGCAGGCTGTTGGACACCACGAACAGGCTCGACGCCGCCATCGCGCCGCCGGCGATCAAGGGGTTGAGGTAGCCGAGGGCGGCAAGCGGGATCGCCGCGGCGTTGTAGGCGAAGGCCCAAAAGAGGTTGCCCTTGATGGTGCCCAACGTGCGGCGCGCGAGGCGGATGGCGTCGGGCGCGGCCAGCAGATCGCCTCGCACGAGGGTCAGGTCGCCGGCTTCGATCGCGGCGTCGGTGCCGGTGCCCATCGACAGGCCGAGATCGGCTTGCGCCAGCGCGGCGGCGTCGTTCACCCCGTCGCCCACCATCGCCACCACCCGGCCCTCGGCCTGGAGCCGGCGAACGACGGCCACTTTGTCGGCCGGCAGGACCTCGGCGATGACTTCGTCGATGCCGACCTGGGCCGCCACGCTCCTGGCGGTCGCCACGTTGTCGCCGGTGAGCAGCACCGGCCGGAGGCCGAGCCGGCGCAGCTCGCGGATCGCCTCGGCGGAGCTGTCCTTGGGTGTGTCGGCCACCACGAGCACGGCACGGGCGGCGCCGTCCCAGCCCGCCAGCACGGCGGTCCGGCCGGCTTGCTCTGCGGCGCCCTCGGCCGACTCGAGCTCAGGTGGCAGGCGCAGCGCGAAGTCGGCGAGCAGCGCGGGGCGTCCGGCGACCACGGCGTGACCATCCACCACGCCTTGCACCCCGAGGCCTGCCCGGTTGGCGAACGACTCGACCTCGGGGAGGTCGCCGCCCTCGGCTCGGGCGGCGGCCGCGATGGCCTGTGCGATCGGGTGCTCCGACGCGTCCTCCACAGCACCGACGAGCCGCAATGCGACCGCCCGGTCGGCCGGGTCGACGGTGACCACGTCGACCAACGACATCTGGCCGGTCGTCACAGTGCCGGTCTTGTCGAGCACCACGGTGTCGACCTTGCGCGTCGACTCGAGCACTTCGGGGCCCCGGATCAGCAGGCCGAGCTGGGCGCCCCGGCCGGTACCGACCATCAAGGCGGTGGGGGTGGCGAGGCCGAGCGCGCACGGGCAGGCGATGATCAGCACCGCCACGGCCGCGGTGAACGAGCTCTCCGCCGTGTGGGCGGTGAGCAGCCACACGGCGAGGGTTGCGATGGCCACCGCGATCACCACCGGCACGAACACGCCCGACACCCGGTCGGCGAGGCGCTGCACGGCCGCCTTGCCGCTCTGGGCCTCGGTGACCAACCGGCCGATCTGGGCGAGCTGCGTGTCGCTCCCCACGCGGGTGGCGCGCACCACGAGCCGACCGCCGGCGTTGACGGTGCCGCCGGCCACCGAGTCGCCCGGCCCGACTTCCACCGGCACGCTCTCGCCGGTGAGGAGCGATCGGTCGATGGCCGACGTTCCTTCGGTGACCAGCCCGTCGGTCGCCACCTTCTCGCCGGGCCGCACCACGAAGAGATCGCCGGCGGCGAGCTGGTCGGTCGGGATCCGCACCTCGCGCCCGTCGCGGAGCGCCGCGACGTCCTTGGCGCCGAGCTCGAGCAGCGCTCGCAGCGCGGCACCCGAGCGTCGCTTGGCGCGGGCCTCCAGATAGCGGCCCGTGAGCAGGAACACCACCACCGCAGCCGCGACTTCGAGGTACAGCTCGTTGGTGCCCGCGCCGCGGGCGGTGGTGAGGTCGAACTTCATCTTCATGCCGGGCATGCCGGCGTCGCCGATGAACAGGGCGTACAACGACCAGCCGAACGCGGCGAGCGTGCCGACCGAGATGAGCGTGTCCATGGTGGCCGCGCCGTGGCGGGCGTTCGTGGCGGCGGCGCGGTGGAACGGCCAGCCACCCCAGGTGACCACCGGGGCGGCCAGCGTGAGTGAAAGCCACTGCCAGTTGCGGAACTGGATCGCGGGCACCATGGCCAGCGCCACCACAGGCAGTGCGAGCGCGGCCGAGATCCACAAGCGCTGGCCGAGACCGGCGGTCGAGTCCGACCCGTGGTCGTGGTCGTGGTCTTGGTCGTCGACCGCGTGGGCGTCGGCGGCCTGGGGGGGCGCGCCGGCGCCAACCGCTGCCGGGACCCGCGCCCGGTAGCCCGCGGCCTCCACTGCAGCGATGAGCTCGTCGTCGGTGACCGAGGGGTCGACGTCGACGGTGGCTCGCTCGGTGGCGTAGTTGACCGTGCCGGTCACCCCGCCGACCTTGTTGAGACGCTTCTCGATGCGGCTGGCGCACGAGGCGCACGTCATCCCGCCGATGTCGAGGTCGACGTGGCGAGGGGTCGGGCCGGCGGGTGCGGTGCCGGTCATGGCGTGAGCTCGTAGCCCGCTTCGTCGACAGCGGCGCGTACGGCGGCGTCGGGCAGGGGGGCGTCGCTGGTGACCTCCGCGGTGCCGGCGGCGAGGTCGACGTGCACGTCGGTCACCCCGTCGATCGCGGACAGCTCCTCGGTGACGGCGCGAACGCAGTGCTCGCAGCTCATCCCGGCGATCTCGAACGTGGCGGTCGTCGTCATGCCGACCACCCTACCCATACCCCCTAGGGGTAGCAACTGGTATGCTGGCGACATGCACGGCTACACCGCCAACAAGGACGAGTACCTCAAACGGCTGCGCCGCATCGAGGGCCAGGTGCGCGGACTCCAGCGGATGATCGACGACGACAAGTACTGCATCGACATCCTCACGCAGATCTCCGCCGCCAACCGGGCGCTCCAGTCGGTGGCGCTCGGCCTGCTCGACGAGCACTTGTCGCACTGCGTGGCCGAAGCCGTCGCGGAGGGTGGCGCCGAGGCCGAGGCCAAGGTGCGCGAAGCGTCCGACGCCATCGCCCGCCTCGTCCGGGCCTGACAACCGTTTCCCCAGTTCCAAGACGGATCTGCCCCGGTGGACCCTTCGATGTCACACCGCATGGCGATGATGGGGCCATGGTGACGGGACTGGTGATCGGCCTGGTGGCGGGTGTGGTCGGGGCGGTGGTGGCCGCGCTCGCGGTCGGCGTCGGGCGGCGGCGCCCGCAGGGCGAGGGCGAGATCGGCGCGGCCGAACGCCAGCTCGGCGCGGAGCTGCAACGCATGGGTGCGCTGGTGGCGGAGCTGCAGCGAGCCCAAGCTCGCTCGCACGGTGACCTCGCGGCCGGCATCCGCGAGGCCTTGCGCGCCACCCGCGAGCTCGGCACCACCACCCGCGACTTGCAGGCCGCCCTCGCCAACAGCCAGGCGCGTGGGCAGTGGGGCGAGCGCATGGCCGACGACGTCTTGCGCGCCGCCGGGCTGGTCGAGGGCGTGAGCTACGTGCGCCAGCGTGGGGTGGCCAACGGTGCCCGGCCCGACGTCACTTTCTTGTTGCCCGAAGGCCGTGTGCTGCACATGGACGTGAAGTTCCCGGCCGACCACTACCTCGCGTCGCTCCAGGCCCCGACCGAGGCCGAGCAGTCTGACCACGAGCGGGCGTTCCTGCGGGCCGTCCGCGGCCACCTGAAAGCGGTGGCCGGCCGGGGCTACACCGACCCGTCGACGACGCCGGGCATCGCGCTGATCTTCATCCCGAACGAGGCGATCTACTCGTTTGTCATGTCGGCCGACCCCGACCTGGTCGACGTGGCGCTGGCGCAGCGCCTGGTGGTGTGCTCGCCGTTCACGTTGTTCGCGGTGCTGGCCGTGATCCGCCAGTCGACCGAGGCGTTCCGGATCGGTCAGGCGTCCGATGAGCTGCGCGAGGGCCTCACCCGGTTCCGGGCCGAGTGGGAGCGCTTCGCCGGCCAGCTCGATCGGGTGGCCAAGCAGTGGGAGACCGCGCACCGGGGCTTCGAGGAGCTGGCCGGCACCCGGCGCCGCCAGCTCGAGCGCCACCTCGACCGGGTCGACCTGCTCGGCGTCGATGCGAGAGGGAGCGACCTGCTCTCCTTGGTGGCTCCCGCGTCCTCATCACGGCCGGAAACCCAGATCAGCGACGTTGGCGGTGCCCGGTAGCCTCGGCTGCCGTGGAGCCGCGCCGATTCTTCGTCACCACCCCGATCTACTACGTCAACGACGCGCCCCACATCGGCCACGCCTACACCACCGTCACGGCCGACGCCCTGGCCCGCTGGCACCGGCTGATCGGCGACGACGTCTTCTTCCTCACGGGCACCGACGAGCACGGGCTGAAGATCCAACGGGCCGCCGAGGCCAACGGCGTGTCGCCCCAGGAGTGGGCCGACCGCACCGCGGCCCGGTTCGTGGAGGCGTGGGAGCTGCTCGGCATCTCCAACGACGACTTCATCCGCACGAGCGAGCCGCGCCACTACACGGCCGTCGCCGAGTTGCTCCAGCAGGTCTACGACCGAGGCTTCGTCCGCAAAGACGTCTACGAGGGCCTGTATTGCGTGTCGTGCGAGGCCTACTACGACCCCTCCGAGCTGGTCGACGGGCTGTGCCCGATCCACAAGCGCCCCGTCGAGCAGGTCAGCGAGGAGAACTACTTCTTCGAGCTCTCGAAGTTCGAACAGCCGCTGCTCGACCACTACGCCGCGCATCCCGACTTCGTCCGCCCGGAGACCAAGCGCAACGAGGCGCTGGGCTTCATACGCGGCGGCTTGAAGGACTTCTCGATCAGCCGCACGTCGATCACGTGGGGCGTGCCGCTGCCGTGGGACCCCACCCACGTCACGTATGTGTGGTTCGACGCCCTCACCAACTACCTCACGGCAGTCGGCTACGGGTCCGATCCGGAGCGGTTCGCCGCCTGGTGGCCACACGTGCAGCACCTCATCGGCAAGGACATCTTGCGCTTCCACTGCGTGTACTGGCCGGCCATGTTGCTGGCGGCCGACCTGCCGCTGCCCACCCACGTCGACGTGCACGGCTTCTTGCTGGTCGGCGGCGAGAAGATGTCGAAGACGGCGTTCAACCAGATCGCCCCGGCCGACCTGGTGGCCGACTTCGGCGTCGACGGGTTCCGCCACCACTTCTTGCACGACGTGGCATTCGGCCCCGACGGCGACTTCAGCTACGAGGGCATGGTCGCCCGTTACAACGCCGATCTGGCCAACAACTACGGCAACTTGCTGGCCCGCGTGTCCACGGTGGTGGCCAAGCAGTGCGGCGGCATCGGGCCGGCGCCCCGGCCTGACAGCCCGCTCGCGCCGGTCGCCGCCGAAGTGTGCCGCGACGCTGCCGCGGCGTGGGAGGCGGTGGCGCCATCCGTCGCGCTCGACCACACGTGGCGGCTCATCCGTGAGACCAACGCGCTGCTGGAAGCCACCGAGCCGTGGAAGGCGGAGTCCGGTCCCGAGGTCGACGCGGTGCTCGGCGACGCACTCGAGGCGCTGCGGATCGTGGCCGTCCTCGCGTCGCCCGCCACCCCGACCGCGTCGGCCGAGGTGTGGCGCCGCATCGGCTTGCCGGGCTCGGTGGCCGACCAACGTCTGCCCGCCGCGGGCGAGTGGGGTGGCTACCCGGGTGGCCTCCCGGTCGAGAAGGGCGCGCCGCTGTTCCCGCGCATCAAGGCCTGAGCTCGACCGTGCCCCGTTGGATCGACGACCACTGCCACTTGGGCTTCGACGCGGGCCGCTTTCAGCCGACCCCGGGCGACGACGCTGACTCCTCGGTCGAGGGGGTGGTGGCCGCGCTCGTCGCCGAGGCCAGGGAGGTGGGCGTCGAGCGGATGATCACGGTCGGGTGCGATCTCGCGTCGAGCCGGGAGGCGATCGCGGCGGCCGAGGCGCACGACGGCGTGTGGGCAACGGTCGGCCTGCACCCCCACGAAGCGCGCCACGGCCTCGACGGGCTCGAGCCGCTGCTCGACCACCCGAAAGTGGTGGCCGTGGGGGAGTGCGGCCTCGACTACCACTACGACCACTCGCCTCGCGCGGATCAGCGGGCGATGTTCGCCGCCCAGATCGCCTTGGCGCAGGCCCACGACCTGCCCCTCGTGGTGCACACCCGCGAGGCGTGGGACGACACGTTCGACATCCTCGCTGCGCAAGGCGTGCCCTCCCGCACGGTGATCCACTGCTTCACAGGCGGTCCCGACGAGGCCCGCCGCTGCCTCGATCTCGGCGCCCACCTGTCGTTCAGCGGCATCGTGACCTTCAAGGCCGCCGCCGACGTGCAGGCCGCCGCAGCGCTCTGCCCGCTCGATCGGTTGCTCGTCGAGACCGACAGCCCTTACCTCGCCCCCACCCCCAACCGCGGCAAGGCGAACCGGCCGGCGTGGGTGGTGCGGGTGGGGGAGGCCGTGGCCGCGTTGCACGATGTGGCGGTCGATGAGGTGGCCGACCGGTCGTGGCGCAACGCGATCGAGGTGTACGCGCTGCCCGACGCCTGATCCCGGCCCGGCGCATGACAGCCGTGTTGCGACCCCTGTCACCGAACCGCCATCGAGCGGCACACCTCTGTGACCGACCCGGGCGCACCTGGCTGCCGGAATGCCTTGCGACACAAGGGAATCTGGTGAGAGGAAGGTTCTCTGCCAACGAGAACGGACTCCGCTCCAAGGCGTCTCGAGCGGCGAATTTCACCCCCGTAAGTTGCGGTTTCGTTACGGGACCCTCTAGGTTCTGCTCCCGTCATGGACCCGAACCGCCCGTCTCGTCCGACCCCCCGCGCCCGTGGTGCCCACACCCGCTCTCCCGGTGAAGTCCCGTGGTGGGAGCGCATGGGCGAAGCGCCCCTCGGCGCTGCCACGCCGGGCCCCCGCCGCCAGCGGTCGTCCGCTTCGGCCGGCTCCAAGCGCATGGCCCACCCCGGCATCCTCGCCGCGGTGCTGCTGGCCGTCCTCGCCGTCCCGCTCCTCGCGCTGAGCCGTGGCTCGGGCAGCGGCTCGAAGAACGTCGCCGTCGTCCAGGCGCCGAAGTCGGTGCTGGCGCACGACTCGCACGCCACGTCCACCAGTGCAGCCGGCTCGACCACCGCCGCTCCGGCCACGGCTGCGCCGGCCACGTCGACCGCGCCGTCGGCTGTGCCGGTCTCTGCGGCGCCGGTCGCCGCCGCCGCTCACCCGGCTCAGGCGGTCCTCCAGCGGGTCGCCGCCACGACCGCGCCGTCGACCACCGCAGCTGCGCCGTCGTCGTCGGCGGCTCGCCCGGCAGCCACCACGGCGCCCCGCCCGACGGCGACCACGGCGCCGCGCCCGGCACCCACCGCTGCCCCCCGGCCGGCGGCAGCCCCGGCGAGCAGCCAAAGCGGCCAGGGCACGTGGTATCGCTACAAGTCCGGCGGCTGCGCCAACAACAATCTGCCGATGGGCACGGTGGTCCATGTGACCAACACGGCCACCGGTGCCACGGCCACCTGCGTGGTCAACGACCGCGGTGCATTCGGCTACCCGACGATCCTCGACATGGATGCGTCGGTGTTCCAGCAGCTCGCCCCGCTGGGCGCTGGTCGGATCAGCATCCGCATCAGCTGGTGATCCCGGCCCGGCCGTAGAGCCGGGCGGCAGACTGCAGGCGATGGCGCTGACCCGGCGGCGGATCGCGGAGTTGATGTCGACGTTCGACTTGTCGCCCTCGCGCGCCCTCGGCCAGAACTTCGTGGCCGACCCCAACACGGTGCGTCGCATCGCCCGCCTGGCGAAGGTTGGGCCGGGTGACCACGTCGTCGAGGTCGGTCCGGGCCTCGGGTCGCTCACGCTCGAACTGGCCGCCACCGGGGCCGAGGTGTTGGCGGTCGAGCTCGACAAGTACGTGCTGCCCGCGCTGCGGGCCGTGCTCGACGAAGCCGGCGTGCTGGAACCGGTAGGGCTGGTCCGCGTGGTGGAGGCCGACGCGACCACCGCTGAATGGCACTCGCTGCTGACCGGCGCCGGCACCTGGACGCTGGTGGCCAACCTCCCGTACAACGTCGCCACGCCGCTGCTGCTCGACCTGCTCGACGAGGTGCCGGTCATCGGACGCTTCTTGGTGATGGTGCAAGCCGAGGTGGGCGAGCGGTTGGCCGCGCCGCCGGGCGACAAGGCCTATGGCATCCCTTCGGTCAAAGTCGCCTTTCACGCCACCGCGAAGGTGGTCGGCCGTGTGGGACCCGACGTGTTCGTGCCCCGGCCGAGGGTTGGCTCCGCGCTGGTGGAGATCGTGCGCCGGTCCGAGCCGGTGGATGTCGCCGACGAGGCGCTGCTGTTCTCGCTGGTGCGCGCCGCGTTCGGCCAGCGCCGCAAGATGCTGCGGCGGTCGCTCGCCGGCCACGTCGACGTGACGACGTGGGACGTGGCAGGGATCGACCCCACGGCCCGTCCCGAGCAGCTCGGCCTGGAAGCCTGGGTGCGGCTGGCGGACGCGGTGGCTCAGGCCACCGCGTCGGGCGGGTCGTGACCGGGCGGCCGCCGGGGGTAGCGGGGTGGGAAGTGGTTGGGCCCCCGTCGTCGACCAGGGGTGATCGTCGTGGCCGGTACCGTGGCAGGCCATGCAGCTCACCAACCAGGGTCGGTCGGCGGTCGATCGCGCCGGGCGGCTGTACCGCCGCCGCGGTGAGCTGCTCGGGCGCCGCAAGGAGCTGCGGTTGCGGGCGGTGTCGTGGCTCGACAAGTCGCTGATGGTGTCGCAGCCCTGCACGTACGAGTCGATGGTCGACCCCACCATGTTGCGGTGGGCGACGACCCTGCGACCCGACTGGGAGCGGCTCCGGCCGGGGTGGGACTCCGATCCGCTCTACGCGGGGGCGACCGTGCTGCCGCACCGCAAGGTGTGGGAGTGGGCGTACATCGCCGAGGCCCTCGAGCGCAGCGGCTCCTTGCAGCCGGGTCGGCGTGGTGTGGGGTTCGGGGTGGGCAAGGAGCCGTTGACGGCGTTGTTCGCGTCGCGGGGCGCGGAGGTGGTGGCCACTGATCTGCAGGACGATCTGGCGACGGCGGCGGGTTGGCGTGATCACGA